>CAYZVI010000020.1:0-16245 GCA_964481695.1 uncultured Hydromonas sp.
CCGCCTATCCGGTGGACAGCCTGCGTCAGAGCAAATACTGGGTGCCTGTGGCGCGTATTGATAACGTCTACGGGGATCGCAATTTGTTCTGCGCGTGTGTGCCAACGAGTCAGTATCAATAAACTTTGCGTTCTCTGACAAATAAAAAGAGGTGGCTTGCCACCTCTTTTTATTTGAGTTTGATGAATTTACCTCGGGGTCATGTGGTAATAGCACTATAATCACTTTACTTTTTTGAAATTTTTACCGAAATACAATGTGCCATGTCTCCTTCATTTAAATCAAATACGCGCTGGCAAACGCTACTGGCCGAACGTAATTGGTCAGAGCTGTTTGATACGACACGTCAAGAGATTGCGTCCAGCTTTGTAACGCACCAAATCATGGTTTTTCGTCACATTGGTCAAATTGCTCGACAGGAGCAACAGATTGATTTAGCACTGCGTTGTTTTCTGTATCAAAAGCAGTTGGAACAACGTATCGGCCTATCTTGTGTAGAATCCTGTGGATGGATCAGCGAACTGTATGCAGAAAAAAAAGAGTATTCATTGGCAAAAACCTATGGTGAAATGACAATCGCACTAAACCAACAAAATAGTGTGCAATACCGGCCATCGCGTAAGGTGGGTGGCGTTTTCACTATTTGGCGATAAACCCGAATACTGTGAAATGGCGGTGCTCAATGCTCAAGCCATGCCGCAGGTTTATCCCGATTGGGTCATGGTGCTGTATTATGACCAAACTGTTCCTGCTCATGTGCTGAATCGGCTTAAGGCGATGAACGTTGAGCTTACATCAGCGTCTGATGCTCAGGCGCAACATATGCCCGGAACGTTTTGGCGATTTTTGGCCTTGGAAGATTTGCGCAACGAGGTTGTATTGATGCGCGATGCTGACTCTCTGATAGGGGCGCGGGAGCGGGTACTGGTTGATGAATGGCTCGATAGTGGTAAACCGTTTCATATTATACGTGATTGGTATGGGCAAACTGATTTGGTGTTGGCTGGTTTGTGGGGGGTGCGCTCAGGACTGTTGAGTGGTATTCGGCAGATGATAGAAGAGTATCTTAAATCCACACCGAAACTACACCCGACGCACGCCGATCAGCGATTTTTACAGCAGTATGTGTGGCCGAGAATTGAACCATATAGTCTGTGCCATAGCAGTGTGTTTGATCTACCCAATTCAGTTTGGCCGCAGCGTTTGTCTCGTGTGAATGAAGTCAATGGACAGGTGCAGCAATTGGGTTTCTGGCATGTCAGCCGTTTTCAGCTGAATGCGCCTAAAAGCAATTATCTGGTGGATATTTCTGAGCAAGGGGCCTCAGTGTGCTCTTATATTATTCGAGATGACAATGCTTTTGAGGTGCCTGTGGTGTATAAAGAGCGCATTCAGTTAGGGCAATACCAGCTGCGTATTTTTCAGGTGGCGACTCAAGTTCCCAGTGGTAATACTTAAAATAAATTGGGCAAAAAAACAGGGGCAAAAACACTGATTTTGCCCCTGTTTTTGAGGAAGAGTCTCAATCGTTTAGTCTTGTTGAATGCCCGCCAAAGACCATTGGTCGGTATGATTGTGCCATTTGCTGAAGTGCCACACTTCGGAAAAGTCCTCTGACATGACCTGATCGCTGCATTTGATATGGCCCGTAAAGCGCACCGAGCCGATGTCGTGCGTGCCTTCTGTGACAATGCTCAGTACCGAGGCGTTCAGCTGCATGATTTCAGTGGTTTGCTTGGTGTTACCGCGTTCGGCAATTTGCAGTTGAGCTTCAGCAAACATTCCTGGCGTCAGGAAACGACGCAGATCATCGGTATCTTTTTTGTCATTGGCTGCTTGTAAACGGATAAAGAAGCCTTTGGCTATCCGCAGAAACTCTTCGGTATTGACATTGCTGGTTGTGTTAATGGCAGTGGGTGCCGAATCAACATTGGCCGTACTTGAGCCGGTTGCGAAGGGCGATGTCACAGGTGCGCGTGGCTCGGTGCTGCGGTGGTGAGCATAGCCTGCAACTTGGGGCTGTTTGGCTCGAAACCGATTCAGAATCATGCGCAGCAGCATGAAGCCAATCCAAATCAGTAATAACAGGGTGATCATGCTGGCAAAGCCTTCACCCAGACCAAAATGTGACAACAGCGCGGCAATACCCAAGGCTGAAGCGATGCCGACCAAAGGGCTCATCCAGCGGCGCGCAGTGCTTGGCTTTTGAGCATTGTTGGGAGTTGGTGCACTGGTTTGCGGATTGCGCTGCTGGGGTGTCGAACTCGGATTTTGCATCGGGCTTGGGCTGGTTTGCTGGGTTGTGCGTTGCATGCCGCTGGATTTTTTACCACCCAGACGTGCGGCATCAGCCTCGTTGACCACGCCAACCAAGCTCACTACTGCAATACTCATTGCCACCAAGGCACGTTTGAAGAAACCATTCACTGTAAACAACTCCTTTTATGTATGAAAACTGAGGTCACCGATGAGGTGACCGAGGCATTGTATACGAAGTTGTTTTAATGTGTATGAGACGCCAAAATAGCCTGAGTCAGGTTCTACTGTTGATATCACTTATATGACTGATTCGCTCGTTAAAAATAGCTCTGATTGGGCTCTATCCTTTTTTAAGCGTGTTACGATGTCAAAATCGACACAACCTAAGGCGTTGACATGCAATCTTTTTCATTCAAAAGCTTAGGGCTGATGGCTGCTTCGGCTATGCTGGCGATGGTCTGCACAATGGTTGGAAAAACACCACCAAATGCAGGTGATGAATTGCTGCGCAGTGTTGAAACCATGGCGCGTTTTGAGATCAATGGTATGGTGTATTATCAGGTGATTGCGCCATGCTGTGATAAATTCAATCCGCTGTACGATGAGCGTGGTCGCTATGTATGCGCGCCGACGGGCGGCTACACGGGGCGAGGCGATGGGCAATGTCCGGATTTGCGCGCAGCATTGGATAAAGCCAATGGCATCGTAGTGAAAAATCCGTCCGTCAATAATACGCTATGCTGATTGGCTTTTGCCCATAAAAACGAAGGTTAGTCGGTGTGTCTGTGCAATGGACGCAAGATTAAAACCATCGTGACGATGGACAGCGCGATGGCGGTCATAAAGACTGCGCGATGCCCAAACGCATCGGTCAACCAACCGCCGACCAAATGCATGCTGCTGGCGGCGATGACAAACAGCGTGGCCTGAAACGTGTAATCCACCCCAGCATACGCGCGGCGCGCATAATGCATCATGGTGGCGAACAAAATCACCGTGGACATGGTATCGACGATAGGTTCAAACAGGCTGACCAACCACCATAGCGTCGGGGTGTGCGGCACATAGGTCAAGGCGGTGTAACCCAGATTCGAGAACAGTTGCATCAGCGCGAGCATGAGCAGCAGATGCTGATAATGAATGCGTTGCCAGCGCCACAAAAAGCCCGCAATGATGCCGGAAATCCCACCCAAAATAATCGCGTAGTTCGCCGCGTGGCCGATGGTGGCTTTGCTCATGCCATAATCCACCGCGAATGGGCGCACCACCGTAGAAATCAATCCGTCGGGTAATTTGTACGCGACCAACAGCAGCAGCCAATATGGCACACCACTGGTTTGCACAAATCCTTTGATGATGCTGAGCAACGAGTGTGCGGCAGGTCGTGTTGCAGGGTGTGCGTGATGGCTGTTATCAGAACCATTTAATTGGCTCAATGCGCGATGCAGCACCGAATCGTGTCGCCCCCACAGCTCGTACAGCACGGGTAGATAACCCAGTGCGAGTATCAGTACGATCAGCTGCATGCCCGCTTGCCAACCAATCTGCGCGTAGTAGCTGAGAAACAATCCGCCACTGATGAGCATGCCGAGTTTATACGCGACCACCTGCAAACTGTTAGCAAATCCGCGCTCCTGATCGTTCAGCAGGCGCACGGTCAAGCCATCGGTGAGAATATCTTGGCTGGCCATGATGAAGTTCGCCAATAACAACAATACGAGCACCATCAGAGCCGTGTGCTGCTGCGCAAATGCGTCAGCGATGGGCTGCACGCTCAGTGCAAGCCAACACAGTGCGGTGAGGATGAACGACAGACCGATGTAGTAGGCTTTGCGCGGTGATTGATCGAGAAAGCGTGACCACAGCAATTTGACTGACCACGGAATGCCAATCAGACTGAATGCGGAAATCCACATCTGTGCCACGCCTTGCTCTCGCATGAGCACTGGCAGCGTGTAGGCAATCAGACCGCCCGGTAAACCCTGTGCGAGGTATAGGCCGGCGATCAGCAGGTATTTGTGCCACAGAACAGCAGTGCGGGCAGAGTGAGAGACATTCATGCTTTTTATTGTTGGGGTGTGGCGGGCGCTTTGTACCACGGATTCGGCGTGGTTTGCCCTTGCGTATTCAGGCCGTGTTGCACGGCGTATTGGCGCAGGTGTATTTGGCGTTTCTCTGTGTCTGGATGGGTGGCGAGCCAACGGGGTAGCCAGCTTTTTCGGGGTGTTTCGTGTTCGGCTTTGGCGAGCATTTGATACATTTGGATGCCGCCAGCGATGCTGCCGTAGTGCGCTTGCAGCGTATGCAGCGCGGTTTCATCGGCGGCGGTTTCTTGCCCACGGCTGTAGGACAGCATGCCGAGCATGAGGCTGTTATCCACGGCGGTTTGTTGGCCGAAGATGACTGCTTTTATCAGGTGCAGCAATGCGGTTTGCGTGAGCGCATTAAGCGAGTCGCGGTGTTGCAGATGTGCTATTTCGTGTGCCAATACCATGCTCAGTGCTTGTTCAGTCGGTGCTTTTTCGAGCAGACCTTGCATAACCACGATATGTCCGCCGAAGGTGGCAAACGCGTTGACATCCGGCTCTTTACTGACATGGATTTTGACGTGCATGCCTTCGGGTAGTTGTATGTTTTTGGTCAACTGGTCGGCCAGTGCCTGTAATTTTTCGTCTGGCTGGGTATCGTCCAGCAGGCCTTGTGCGATTGGAGCCAAGTAACGCTGCTCATAGGCATATGGTAAATGGTTACCGACCCACCATGCGAAGCCACGTGCGAGTGCGAACAGTAGAGCTATCAGCAGTGCCGCCTGCGCCACCAGTAGCCACCATTCGCGCGCGGCGGACTCGTGCGTGATATTGGGGTTCTGGCTCTCGTCTAATTTGGGATTCTCAATGCGCATATTGGTTGCAAAGGTTGATTTAAGATTTATTGAACGGATTCGGGTGGCAGATAGCCCGCTGTGCCAAAGGCCATGGCCTCGACGGTAGACGAGTTGGACGCGTCTTTGTTGATCGAAACGGTGGTGAATTTGACGTTGCAAATCACGTTTGCACCTTGCTTTTGGGCATTTTCCTTCATGCGTAGGATGGCCTCGCGGCGGGCGCGATCCAGCAGGCTTTCAAATGAGTTGACTTGCCCGCCAAACAGGCTGCGCAGCCATGCGACGAATTGTTTGAAGTAGTCGGAGGCGATGACCACGTTGCCCATGACCAATTGTGCTTGAGTCAACTCAGGTGGTGGCGTTTTGGTGCTAATCAGCAGGATGTGACGCAAGGCGTCCTCGCGCTGCACGATCTGCGCATAGTGTTTGCGTTCGGCGCGGCGGCCAAAGACAAAGCCGAGCAGCATCAGACAGAGGAATGTAACAAATTGAAACAGAATATCCATGATCGTCAGTCTGCTTGGTGAATACCATTGATTGGTTCAACGGTTACGGCGCTGCCGTAGGCGAAAATTTCCGCTGCGCCGGCGGTGATCGCTGAGGTGGAGAAGCGCACGTTCAACACTGCGTTCGCACCGAGCTGACGCGCTTGTTCCTGCATGCGGGCGATGGCTTCTTTACGTGATTCTTCGAGTAGCTCGGTGTAGCCGCGCAATTCACCGCCGAAAACGTTTTTTACGCTGGCCATAAAGTCGCGACCGGCGTGTTTGCTGCGTACGGTGGAGCCTTGCACCAGTCCGAGGTGCTTGACGATGCGGTATTCCGGTAGGGTTTCGAGGTTGGTTAAAAGCATAGTATGTCCTTGATGAGCTAATTGTTGAGGCATTATACATCTGAGATCTGCTCGGTTATGGTTCAACACGCACTTGAATGTTCTGTGATGGACATTCGCGAGATTACTTATTGATAAATTTGCACCAATTTATTTCTTTTTGTTTGATTTGCACTTAAATAGTGCGCTATTTGCGCTTTTTTGGACGATTGTTTGCACCAGCACGAATTTACCATGACGCGGTTTTTGTTAATCCGAACCTTTCGTGCGTGGATGGTTGAATAAGGAGAGTAGGGTGAATTCATCTGAAACGGCCAGTTTGAGCCAGTTGATGCAGTTGCAAACCGGCATCGATACGATGTTTTTATTGCTTGGTGCGGTGATGGTTTTGGCCATGCACGCGGGTTTTGCTTTTTTGGAGCTGGGTACGGTGCGCCAAAAGAACCAAGTGAATGCGCTGGTAAAAATTTTGGTGGATTTCGCCATATCAACCATCGTGTATTTTTTTGTGGGTTTTGGCATTGCGTATGGCAAGCATTTTTTCGGTAGCGCGCAAAGCATGGTGGAGAACAATGGCGTCGAGCTGGTGCGTTTTTTCTTTTTGCTGACGTTTGCCGCAGCGATTCCAGCCATTATTTCGGGCGGGATTGCCGAGCGCTCCAAATTTTTGCCTCAGGTGATTGCGACCTCTGTATTGGTTGGTTTGGTTTATCCGATCTTTGAGGGGATGATTTGGCACGGCAATTTGGGTGTGCAAGGTGTGTTTAAATCATGGTTTGGTGAAGAGTTTAAAGATTTTGCCGGCTCGGTCGTGGTGCACGCGGTCGGTGGTTGGATGGCTTTGGTTGCGGTGCTGCTGCTCGGCGCGCGCCGTGGGCGTTATGCCAAAGATGGGCGTATTGCTGCGCATCCACCATCGAATATTCCGTTTCTGGCGCTGGGTGCGTGGACGCTAACGGTTGGCTGGTTTGGCTTTAACGTGATGAGCGCACAAAAAATTTCGGATATTTCTGGCTTGGTCGCGGTTAACTCGCTGATGGCGATGGTGGGCGGCACTTTGTCGGCACTGGTGGTGGGTAAAAATGACCCGGGCTTTATCCACAATGGTCCTTTGGCAGGTTTGGTGGCGGTGTGCGCCGGTTCGAATTTGATGCATCCGATCGCGGCGCTGTTCGTCGGTGCGGTCGCGGGTGCGTTGTTTGTGTATATGTTTACCCTGACGCAAAACCGCCTGAAAATTGATGATGTGCTGGGTGTGTGGCCGTTGCATGGCTTGTGCGGTGCTTGGGGGGGAATTGCTGCCGGTATCTTTGGTCAAACGGCTTTGGGCGGACTGGGTGGCGTGAGTTTTTTTGCTCAGTTATTCGGTACTTTGCTGGGTATTGTGATCGCGGTTGTGGGCAGTGCATTGGTGTATGGTGCGCTCAAAGCGACGATGGGGCTGCGTTTGACGCATGAAGAAGAGTATAACGGCGCCGATTTGAGCATCCACCGAATCACATCGACGACGGATGCTTGATGTCAGAATAAAACAAATCATACAAAGCAAACTTTCCCCCGAATGATTCTTATTCGGGGGTTTTTATGTGAATAATGCTTGGGTGTGAAAATCGAACAGGCGTATGAATTCAATGGCTTACGGTTAAAGGCTGTGGTATAATCCGCGCCGTTGTTTAAAGGTATTTTTAAATATTTTTTAGGCAGATTGATACGCACTTGATGCCGATGGTGAGTTTGCCAAATGAGGTTGTCAAGTGAGTGGCTAACGGTTTTGCGTGCGCTGACAGTGGTTTGTCAGTGTGGCGAATGGGCTTTACTTAATTTTATTGTTTACAGGAGCATGGCAACATGGCAATCGAACGCACTTTATCTATCATCAAACCGGACGCAGTCGCTAAAAACGTCATCGGTCAAATCTACTCTCGCTTTGAAAACGCGGGCTTGAAAATCGTTGAAGCGAAAATGAAACAGTTGAGCCAAGCGGATGCAGAAGGCTTCTACGCGGTACACAAAGAGCGTCCTTTCTTTGGTGATTTGGTGAAATTCATGATTTCTGGCCCAGTGATGATCCAAGTTTTGGAAGGCGAGAACGCCGTAGCGAAAAACCGTGAATTGATGGGCGCGACTAACCCTAAAGAAGCGGCTGCAGGCACCATCCGTGCGGATTTCGCTGAGTCGATTGACGCGAATGCAGTTCACGGTTCTGACAGCTTGGAAAACGCTGCTATCGAAATCAAATACTTCTTCGGTTAATCCGATGAAACGATTCGTTTGCCCAGGCTCCATCATGATAGGACGATTACGGACAGCATGATCTGAGCGTGATTGCGCAATCACTTGGCAAACGACATCACAAAGGCGCGGCGGCATCGCTCGCGCTTTTGCGCTTTTTAAACAGTAGGTAAATAATCATTTTTGGCAGGGTAGAAAAGATTTTTTCCGCTTTTTTGCTATGGGTCAATGAATTGAATCAATGAAATGAGCACATGACGGCGCGTACCAATTTACTCAACTTTGATGCTGCAGGCATGAACGAATTTTTCGCACAGATGGGCGAAAAACCGTTTCGTGCGCGTCAGGTATTGCGCTGGATTCACCACATGGGTGCGCAGCGATTTGACCAGATGACCGATCTGGCCAAATCCTTGCGTGCGCAGCTGGAAAGCTCGTGCGCGCTACCGTTGCCAACGATTCTGAGCGATCATACCTCCAGCGACGGCACGCGCAAATGGCTCACCGACGTGGGACAGGGTAACGCGGTAGAGACCGTGTACATCCCCGAAACCTCGCGCGGTACGCTGTGTGTGTCCAGCCAAGCAGGTTGCGCGGTCAACTGCCGTTTTTGCTCCACGGGACATCAAGGCTTCAATCGCAATCTGACCACAGCAGAAATCATCAGTCAGCTGTGGTGGGCCAATCACGCGCTCGGCGCGGATCCGAAAGGCAATCGTGTGATCACCAACGTGGTCATGATGGGCATGGGCGAGCCACTACTGAACTACAACGCATTGGTTCCTGCGCTCAACCTGATGCTCGATGACAACGCCTACGGCCTCTCGCGCCGCCGCGTCACCGTCTCGACTTCGGGCGTAGTGCCGATGATGGATCGACTGAAAGAAGATTGTCCAGTCGCGTTGGCGGTGTCATTGCACGCGCCGAATGACGCATTGCGTGACGAGCTGGTGCCGTTGAATAAAAAGTATCCGTTGCGTGAACTGATGGCAGCATGTCAACGCTATTTGGAAAAAGCACCGCGCGATTTTGTTACCTTTGAATACGTCATGCTGCGTGGGGTGAATGACAGCATCGCGCATGCGAAAGAGTTGGTGCGACTGGTGCGCGACGTACCGTGCAAATTTAATCTGATTCCGTTCAATCCCTTCCCTGAGTCGGGTTTGCACGTATCCTCGCGCGATCAGGTGCGTGCGTTTGGTGAAACGCTATTGCAAGCGGGCATCGTCACCACGATTCGCAAAACGCGTGGCGATGATATTGATGCGGCGTGTGGGCAATTGGCCGGACAGGTGAAAGATCGCACGCGCCGTAACGAACGTGCGGCCGAGCAAAAACTGGTGTTCACGCCGCGCCCGACCAACGTGATTTCGTTTGAGCAGATGCAGTCGCAGATTGATGCGCTCAATGGCACGCTCAAGGACACAGCCACTGGTGGTGATAAACGATGAAGATACGCGCGCGCCGGTTTCGATGGGTTGGAATGTTGAGCCTGTTGCTGACGGTGGCGGGTTTGAGTGCGTGTGCGACGACCTCGGATAAAACCCTCGCACAGGCACGGGCGCATACCGAGTTGGCGGCGCGTTATTACGAAGTGGGTCAGGTGGCGGTGGCGGTGCAGGAGGCACAAATCGCGCTGAAAAGCGACGATGCCTATGTGCCGGCGCATACCTTACTCGCGTTGATTTATGCGCAACTGCAGCAAAATACACAGGCTGATACGCATTTTCGTCAGGCCTTGACCTTGAGCGAAGCGCAAAAATTGTCGACGACCGATTTCCGCAACAGCTATGCGTGGTATTTGTGTCAAACCGAGCGGGTCAATGAAGGTTTGAGCGAGTTGTCGCAGGTGCTGCGCGATCCGCTGTACGCGAGCATGGATAAGGCTTTGGTCAATGCGACGGTTTGCGCGGCGCGTGCGGGGCAGATTGATGTGGCAGACTCGTATGTCAATGCGGTTTTGGCGATGCGTCCAGAGTTGGGCGTGGGTTACTTGTATCGCGGACATTTGGCAGTGCGTAAAGGACAGTTCAAGGCCGCTCGTTCTGATTGGCAAACAGCGCAGCGATGGTTGGGACAGACACCTGATACACTCTGGCTACTCGCGCAAATAGAGCGTGGTGAAGCTTCAGGGCGTGGTTCGCGCGCATCGCATGCAGCAGAGCAGCTGCTACGGAGTTATCCAGTCAGCCCGCAGGCCAATTGGTTGCGGGCCGGACAATGGCAATGGTTTTAGTGGGATAAGTGGTTTTTATAAATACATTTTAAATTGAGGCAGAAACATGGAGCAAAACACACCTTTGAATGAGGTAAACGCATCTGCACTGACTTTAGGGCAGCATTTGGCCAATGCTCGCTTGGCCGCTGGGATGTCGATCAATGATTTGGCGCAGCGTACGAATCGTCCGGTATCTTATCTCGAGGCGATTGAAGCGGATGACTTCTCGCAAGTGAATACGCCAATCGTTGTGCGCGCTATTGTCAGTCAATATGCCAAAGCCGTTGGAGCGGATCCTGCTCAAGCGACGGCATTATTGCCCGGTCAATTTAAGCCTGTAAGTGGGTTGGCTTCTGTCGGTCTGAATGAAGGGAAAAAACCAATCAAACAGACTCAGAGTATGGCTCGATCTGGTGTGCCAAAATTAGGTATCGCATTACTGAGCTTGTTGGTGTTGGCATTATTGGCCTATTGGGTTTTTGGCGCACGTTTATTCAAAGGCCGTGAAGAAGCGCAAAAGCTCACGCCACCCAATCAAGTACAGGTGAACAATCCGCCTGCGGCAACCCCCGCAACTCCTCCCGCTGCGCCTTCGACAGATGCGGCTACAAATGCACCACCTGCGCAAGCGGCCAATACGCTTGCTGCAACACCTGCTACAGACCCTGCTGCCGCGACAGCAAATGGCCTGAACCTCAAATTCCGTGGGCCGGTTTGGGTGGAAATTAAAGACGCTAAAGGCATGGTGCTTTTAACGGGCCTTCAGCAAGCAGACACCGAAAAAAGCATTACAGGCGAAGCGCCTTTGTCGGTCAAATTTGGCGACGGCACCAAAGTCGAAATGACTTGGAAAGGCCAGCCGTATGACCTCGCACCATTGTTACAAGGCGGTAAAACCGTGGTTCGCATCAAAGATTTGCAGTAATTGAAAACACATTGATTGAAGTGAAATTGGAGTAAACATGGGAGTCTCAGTCGGCATCAGCGCACGCAACCACACCCACGGCGTGATCGTGCGCCACGGCACGCATAAGGTCATCATCGGCGGCGGCCATCCCGTGGTCGTACAATCCATGACCAACACCGACACTGCGGACGCACTCGGCACCGCCATTCAGGTCAAAGAGCTGACCCAGGCCGGCTCCGAGCTGGTGCGCATCACTGTCAACTCGCCCGAAGCCGCGCAAGCCGTACCGTATATCCGCGAAAAACTCGACCAGATGGGCATCGCCACGCCGCTCGTGGGTGATTTTCACTACAACGGCCACCGCCTGCTGACCGAATACCCCGACTGCGCGCAAGCCCTGTCCAAATACCGCATCAATCCGGGCAACGTCGGCTCCGGCTCCACGCGTGATGACAAATTTGCGCAAATGATCGAAATCGCTGCGAAAAATGACAAAGCCGTGCGCATCGGCGTCAACTGGGGCAGTCTGGATCAAAAAGTCCTTGCGCGCATCATGGACGAAAACCACGCGCGCGCCACGCCGTGGACCGCGCAGCAAGTGATGGTCGAAGCATTGATCACCTCCGCGCTCGAATCCGCGCACGCCGCCGAGCAGATCGGACTGGGCGCGGACAAAATCGTGATTTCATGTAAAGTTTCAGCAGTGCAGGATTTGATCGCTGTGTATCAATCGCTCGCCCAACGTTGCGATTACGCGCTGCACCTCGGTTTGACCGAAGCGGGTATGGGTAGCAAAGGCATCGTTGCCTCCACCGCAGCCTTGTCCGTGTTGCTCCAACAAGGCATCGGCGACACCATCCGCATCTCGCTCACGCCCGAACCGCATGGCAAACGTGAAAAAGAAGTCATCGTCGCGCAGGAAATTTTGCAGACTATGGGCTTGCGCCAATTCACCCCAATGGTCGTCGCCTGTCCGGGCTGCGGCCGCACCACCAGCACCTTTTTCCAAGAACTGGCCGACAGCATCCAAACCTACCTGCGTGCGCAAATGCCGATCTGGAAAGACGTCTACCCAGGCGTGGAATCCATGACCGTTGCCGTCATGGGCTGCGTGGTCAATGGGCCGGGTGAATCCAAACACGCCAATATTGGGATTTCATTGCCGGGTACGGGCGAGACGCCAGTGGCACCGGTGTATGTAGATGGTGAGCGCACTGTAACGCTCAAAGGTGATGGCATTGCCACCGAGTTTCAGGCGATTGTGGAAGCGTATGTGAAAGAAAAGTACGGGATTGTAGAATGAAACTTATTGATATAGCAGACGTAAATAAGTTAAAACAATTCCTCTCGGAGCAATCACCTAAAGTTGTTTTGCATCAGTGGGCTGAAACTGCTTTTGAAATTTATAAGTCGGATCGATTTTCTAACGTGAAACAAATCTATGCCGAGATGGAAGATTGGCAACTGGATTCAGAAAGATTGATGTTGTACATAGAAAACTTAATCGATATTTTTCCCAATGATAGTGAGGGAATAATTCTTGTGCGTACTATGGCGCGTCATTGTTGTTATAACTAACTGCAGCGAGTAGGTACGATTAGCGCTGGCGTAATCGTACGGATGGGATAACAACTTATAGCTAAATGGATTTTGAATGGGTGATTGCGCTGCGTTAATCCCCCTTACGAATTGAATTGTAATAAATGATGAGTAATACAAAAACCGAAAAATTCCGCGCCGTCAAAGGCATGAACGACATCCTGCCGGATGAGGCGGCGCAGTGGGAAGCGTTGGAAACCATCCTGCGCGGTTGGCTGAAAAGTTACGGCTATCGCAATATGCGTGCTCCGGTGTTGGAGCAAACCGCTTTGTTTGCCCGCGGCATTGGCGATGTGACCGACATCGTGGAAAAAGAGATGTTCAGCTTTACCGATCGTTTGAACGGCGATGAGCTGACCATGCGCCCTGAGTTCACGGCGGGCGTGGTGCGTGCGGCGATTGAAAGCAATCTGACGTATAACGGCCCGCAGCGCGTGTACAGCATGGGGCCGGTGTTTCGCCACGAGCGTCCGCAAAAAGGGCGCTATCGTCAGTTCCACCAGTTGAGCGTTGAGGCGCTGGGCTATGCGGGCGCGGACATGGATGCCGAGCTGATCGTGATGTTGCGCGATTTGTGGGATGAATTGGGGCTGAACGTGCGTTTGGAGATCAATACTTTGGGCGTGGCGAGCGAACGTTTGGCGCATCGTGAAGCCTTGATTGCGTATTTTGAGGCAAACAAAGCGCTGCTGGATGAAGAAGCGCAACGCCGCTTGTACAGCAATCCATTGCGTATTTTGGATACTAAAAATCCGGCGATACAGGAGCTGGTGAATCACGCACCGAAGTTGATCGATCATCTGGGCGAAGTGTCGCGGGTGCATTTTGCCAAAGTACAGCGTTTGATCTCGGACGTGGGTGTGGAATTTACGGTGAATCCACGTTTGGTGCGCGGTTTGGATTATTATTCGCATACGGTGTTTGAGTGGATCAGTACCGATCTGGGTTCGCAAGGCACGGTCTGCGGCGGTGGTCGCTACGATGGTCTATTTGAAATTTTGGGTGGCAAGGCCACACCGGCGGTGGGCTTTGGCATGGGTTTGGAGCGTTTGCTGCTGTTGACGCAGGATGTTTTGTCGCAAGAGGTGGACGTCGGTTGCGATGTGTATGTGGTGCATCAGGGCGAGGCGGCCGAGCGCGTGGCGTTTGGCGTGGCGTCGCATTTGCGTCAGGTCGGTTTGGATGTGGTGCTGCATTGTGCAGGCGCAGACGGCGCGGGTAGCTTTAAATCGCAGATGAAAAAAGCCGATGCGGCGCAGGCGAATTATGCCTTGATTATCGGCGACGATGAGGTGAGCAACGGCACACTGACGATCAAACATTTGCGCGGTGATTTGAATCATCCGCAGCAGGTCACCGTGCCATCGGCTGAGGCCGCGCAGTGGCTGCTGCAAGCGATCGCCGGTACATTTGACGAATAATATCGATCAGAATCAGAGGAAAATATGGCATACGATTTAGAAGAACAAGAGCAGATAGCGCAGTTAAAAGCTTTTTGGGAAAAATGGGGTACGCTGGTCAGTGGCGTGGCTGTGGCGGCATTGCTCGCCTATGCCGGTTGGCAAGGTTACGGCTGGTATCAAAAGCGCCAAGTAACGCAGGCTGAGGCGGCTTTTGCTTCGTTCAACAGCTCGATTCAAAACAAAGACGCGGATGTGGCGACTAAGTTAGCCGGTTTGCAAGGTGCGTTTGGCAAAACCAATTATGCGGCTTTGGCGAGCTTGCAAATGGCGGCGGTATTGGCTACCGATGGTAAATACGATCAGGCGCAAGCACCGTTGCAATGGGTAATTGAGCATGGACAGCCGGAAAATCAAGGTGCAGCACGCCTGCGTCTGGCGGATATTCAGTTGCAGCTGAAGCAGCAGGATGCGGCGTTGAAAACCTTGGATACGCCGGTTGCGCACTATGCAATAGCATTTGCAGCGAAAAAAGCCGATATTTACATGATGGCGGGCGATACTGTTAAGGCGCGCGAAGCAGTTAATGCCGCGTTGAGTGAAGCGAAAAAATCTGTGCCTGCCGATGCGCTCGCGGTCGAAGCATTGGAAGCAAAATTGAAATTATTGCCGCAGTAATCAGCAATATTGAATCATCAAAGTATTGGGAATACATGAAACCTGTCATCGCCTTGGTGGGCCGTCCGAATGTCGGCAAATCCACATTATTTAACCGCCTGACCCGCTCGCGCGATGCGATTGTCGCCGATTACGCGGGGCTGACGCGCGACCGTCACTACGGTGAAGGGCGTATGGGTGATCGTCCGTTTTTGGTGATTGATACCGGTGGTTTTGAGCCGGTGGCCAAAGAAGGGATTTACCATGAGATGGCCAAGCAGACCCGTCAGGCGATAGACGAAGCCGATCTGGTGGTGTTTTTGGTCGATGGTCGCGCGGGTTTGAACGCGCACGATCAGACCATTGCCGATGATTTGCGCAAAACGGGCCGTCCTGTGATTTTGGCGGTTAATAAAGCCGAAGGTATGCGTCATGCAACGGTTACGGCGGATTTTTATGCGCTCGGTTTGGGCGAACCTGTGGTGATCTCCAGCGCGCATGGCGATGGTGTGCGCGAGCTGCTCGAATACGCATTGGACGAGATTCCGAGTAAAAATCCGGATGTGCCGGATTGGTTGGATGTATCTGAGCTGCCGAATGTCGATCCGTTTGCTCATCTGGATGCGCTGGCGCAGGATGAGGCGATTGATCGCTTGCTCAAAACCGAGGACAGTGCGGATGAGTTTAAGTCCATTGATACGCACCGCAGCCTAAAACCGATCAAAATTGCCGTGGTTGGCCGTCCGAATGTGGGTAAGTCCACCTTGATCAATGCGCTGGTCGGTGAAGAGCGCGTGATTGCGTTTGATATGCCGGGCACGACGCGCGATGCGATTGAAATTGATTTTGAACGCGATGGGCAAAAATACGTATTGATTGACACGGCTGGCCTGCGTAAACGCGGCAAGGTGTTTGAGTCGATCGAAAAATTCTCTGTGGTCAAAACCTTGCAGGCGATTTCCGATGCGCATGTGGCGATTTTGATGCTCGATGCGAATCAAGACATCGCCGAGCAGGATGCGCATGTGGCGGGATTTATTTTGGAATCCGGTCGTGCGCTGGTGGTCGCGGTGAACAAATGGGATACCGTCGATGCGTATGAGAAAGACCGCGTGAAGGTCGATATCGTGCGCAAGCTGCCGTTTTTGGATTTCGCGCGTTTTCATTTCACCAGCGCACTCAAGGGGCAGGGAATTGATGGCCTGCTCAAATCGGTGCTCGAAGCACATCGTGCGGCGTTTGCCAAACTGCCAACGC
>CAYZVI010000021.1:0-15954 GCA_964481695.1 uncultured Hydromonas sp.
CTTGCATGCCATGCAAGCGCTCTCCCAGCTGAGCTATACCCCCGAATCTCTTCAGCTATGCTCGATAATGAACGATAACTGCGAAGAATTGAAATTATGCCGTAAATTCCTTATTTGTTCAAGTAATTTTTAATAAAAATATCAATTAACAATGCTTTTTGTTGAGCTTTGAGCGTGCTCTACCGCATTGGTCTGGGCCGTTTGTGCTGAGCGGATACGACCCACATAGCATAGTGTAATGAAGTTTAATATACCCATAAGCAATAAAATAGCAAGTAAATGCCATGCGTCGTACAGTGAGGTGCCAATTTGATTGAATCGAATGGATGACTCAACGGCGGGCGTGCTCGGTAACAGCCAACGAAGGTATTGTAATAATCGCGGCAATGACTCTACGGGCCATGAATAGCCGCTGAGAAAAAACATGGGCAGTGAGCTGAATATGAGTATTTGTAGTGCGCGTTCGCGTTGTTTAAACCACATGCCGAGCATACAGCCAATTGAGGCGATAACAGGGGCAAAAATAAGCAGCAGTAACAACGCTGCGAGCATATTCGCACCGCGTGGATAGTCTTGTAAATTAAAAATCCAGCCGAAATACAGCAGGCCGTTGAACCAACCAATGCTGGATAAGGCAAACACCCGTCCAGCCCATTCTACGGGAGTGGTGCGCACGATGTGCTGCTCGGCCCACGTACCGACCACTAAGGCCGATCCCATGAGTAGCATTTGCTGCAAAATCAATATTGCTACGGCGGGCACAATATAGCTGGCATAACCTTGGGTGGGATTGTACAGAGCGTGCGAAATCAGAGGAACGGGGTTTTGTGCAGCTTTGGCTTGATCTCGAGTCATGCCTGCGGCCATGAACTGGCGAATTTCGATCCCAGCAGAAATTGTACCCACGGCTTCAGCGAAACCGGTGAGTGCCTCTCGGTTGAGTAGCAGATAACTGCCGTTGCCTTCTATACTTACGCTGCTCGGGCGGCGCATAACGACATCGTGTTTCAAACCGCTGGGGATAATCATATAGGCGTAAATATGACTATTCCATAGGGCTTCTTGCGCCTGTCGTTCATCGTTCAAAATCTGCACAGACAAACGCGGGCTAGCTGAAGCGTAGCGGATGAGTTGTCGTGACAAAGGCGTTTGATCATGATCGATTATGGCAACGGGCACTTGACGGGTAACTTCATTGTTATACGGCCAAGGGTAGAAAAAACCATAAATCAGGGGGGCGACAATGAGAAGCATGATAGCGCCTTTATCACCAAAGATCGCGCGAAAGGTTTCTAAAATACCGGCTGTGAACTTTTGTTTCATGCTCATCGGAGCATTATTTTTATTCATTATCGCGCTCCCCAGCGTTCAGGATAGCGCAAAGCACGTTGGGTTAATCCTGTACTGATCAGCAGTAAAATAATCACGGCGCAGATAAAACCAAGCAATGTGGATATCGCCCACCATGCGGGTGCGTTCATTTCCAGTTGGTTGATTTGCAAATGTAGATAATGCGTCAGAGGCAAAATATTCGCCCATATGCGTGCGCCTGCTGACATCGCCAACAGTGGGAAAGCCACGCCTGAGAAAGCAAAAGCAGGTGCGGTGATAAAACCAGTGAGTGACAACCCCATGCGCAGTGAAAGTGAACCCGCTGATGCAATGACCCCCATCCATAAGGACACCAACATCATCAGCCATAGACCTAAAAATGTCGCCAGCCACGACCAAATGACAGCCTCCGTAGTACCTGCGACAAAGAGTAAGGTTAATCCAGCCCAGATGGTGAAAGACAACATGGCCCACAGCAGTTTGCCATTGAGCGCAAAAGCAATTTCCCAAAAATTCGGGGCGACATCGGGGTGCGTGTCTGCAGTGGAAAACTTCAACCAATTACCCAAATCATGATCGCGGATTTCTCGGCCAATCGCATAGGTTCCTGCCACCATGCCGAGGATGTGCAGCAGGGCAGGAATCATGGTCGCTGCGAAGGCTTTTTGATAATTCGAAGAGAGGTTGAATAAAGTTACTGCGGCGGTTCGCACGGTTGTTTGTGTATCTTTGGCCTGCTCGTAAGCTTGGCCACGGTTATTACGTGCACGAATTTCTACCCCCGCAGAGAAGGTGGCGACGACACTTTGTACCGCGCGCTGCACGATCCCTGAATGAGTACCAAACTGTGCGTTAAATTGCAGTGCCACAGGAGAGGTGCTACCGGTTTTTAGATTGGGGGCGAAATCTTGAGGAATAATCACCACCCCGTAGACGTGAACCGAATCGAGCGCACGTTCTGCACTCAGAGAATCGGTGTATTGTTCTGTAACTTGCACGCCAGGAGCCGAATTAAGATAGCGCACCAATTGACGCGATGGGGCGCTATTATCTTGATCCCAAACACCTATCGGTAGTTTGGTGATTTGTCCGGCGGAGAATATCCACCACATCAGCAAAATGGTGACCAGCGGTGCCCAAATAAGCATGATGCGATCCCAACGATGTCGCCCAAGGTAGTGCCACTCGTGCGAGGCGCTACGCGCGAAAATATGCAGTAGGTGTTTGAGTTCGCGGAGCATGGTTGTGTGATGCGTATTATTGAGCGGTTACTAAAACACTCATACCTGGACGAGCGTCGGCGATCGGGGTGATGGGGCGCGCTTTAATTTCAAAAGTGCGCATATCAAATCCACTGCTGTTGCGCGTGGCACGCCAAGTGGCAAAATCCGGCATGACCGAGCTGGCGTATACTTTGAAACGTGCTTTGATTGGTTTGCCATTGTCAGTCAATGCAGGCAGCTCGCCATCAAATTCATTGCCGATGGCAAATTGCTGTACGAAGTCTTCGCGTACATTCAGAACGACCCATTGATCGTTCAGATCCACCACCGTCAGTAGAGGCACGCCTTGCGGTACGATTTCACCGACTTTGGCGATGACGTCACCGACTTCACCCTTGATCGGGCTGCGCAGATTGGCTTCGTTTTGTGCTACTTCGACTTCTTCGACCACCGCGGAAACTTGCTTGGCTTGGGCTGCCGCTGCGGCTTTGTCTTCGGTACGCGCGCCTGTGTCGGCCATGCTGTATTGTGCTTTAGCCGCTTCGGCTTGTTTTTGTGCGGCGATGTAGTTGGTATAAGCCTCATCACGTTTTTGACGGGCGATTAAACCTTCCCGAGCCAGATTGTCAACTCGCTGAAAAGTGACTTTGGCCAATTCAGCAGCGGCTTGAGCGCGCTGCCAGTTCGCAAGTGCCATTTCGACTTCTTGTGGGCGGGCGCCATTTTGTGCTTTTTGAGCCACCGCATCGGCTGCGTCACGGGCGGCTTGCGCTTGCTTGACCTTGGCTTGAATTTCAGGGCTGTTCATTTCGATCAACGGCGTATTAATGTCGATGGCTTGACCTTCTTGTACCAAAATTTTACCGATGCGCCCTGATACTTTGGCGGCCACATCGGTTTGCTGCGCGTCCATTTGCCCTTGAATGACGGTCGGTTGTTTGCGCGAGGACAGCCACACGCCGAGAATAATCGCCAGAAGAATGAGGGCAACGAGTATGAGGGTGGAGATTTGTTTTTTCTTGTTCATAGTTCATCCAGTATTTATCTGCTGAAGTTAAAACAGTTATTTTTTGTTGACGCGTAGTTTTTTGCCAGAGCTTGGGGTGCGTCCGGCTTGAGCGGCAATGCCTGGGGAGTTAATCATATTGTTAGCGCGTAGGCGGACATCGGCACGTGCCGCATAGTTGGTAAACTCTTCGGTCGAGCCACAGCTATCGAGTAACTGCGCCAGTGCCTGTACATAATCATTGCCGGCTTTGGCTTGCTCGGTCAAGGCTTGGAAATACTGGGTTTCAGCAGTCATGAGATCAGGAATGGTGGCCAAACCTTCAGTCACGCTTTTGCGTTGCAGGCGAACCAGCTCGCGTGTGAGTTCAATATTGGCGTTGAGTGCAAGGTAAGCAGTACGTGCATTTTCGGTCGTTCGCCAGTTTTTTTCGACCAGCAGCAAAATATCATCTCGTACCTGCGCATCGGTGTAATTGGCCTGCATCACTTGTTGCTCGGCAGATTGAGTCATGTCATTTCTATCCAGGCCACTCCAGAGCGTCCAGTTGGCGCTCACGCCAGCGACCCATGAAGGGTTATGCGTGCTCAACTCTCGTGAACCGTATACGTTCACTGAGGGTAAATAGCGCGATTTTTCTACGTCTAACAAGCGCTCTGCCTGCTGTTTTTTCGCCGCAACTTTACTCAGCCCCGGATGGTTTTGCATGGCTAAGTTTTGGAAATAGTTCAGCGGTTGTAATGGGTGCGATAGCACAAAAATCGGTGTAGTCGGGTGCACGCTGTTACTACTTTGCAGGGTGCGTTGCAGTGCGACGTTGGCTAATTGTGCATCGTTATAGGCTTTTTCGAGTTGGCGTTTGGCATCTTCCATAGCAACTTTGGCGCGCAGGCGTTCAGCATTGGAGATCAAGCCTTCCTGTAGCATCCGTTCGGCACTGTGATCATGTGCAGCGATGGTACTAACAGCGGCTTTGCGTAAATCCAGAGCAACTCCTGCGAGCTGTGCGCCAAAGTAGCGCTGTACCATTGTAACGTATAGATCGTGCTCGGTCATGGCTGCGTCGGCTTGCGCTTCGTCGGCTCGAGCTGTGAGTAAGCCCTTGGCAGCACGGATTTTGCCACCTGTGAATACCGGCCAGTAGAGTAGGGCATTTTTACTGCTGCTGTGGCCTTTGGCTTTCAGCGTCAAATCGTTTGGAATCAAATGAGGTAGTAACACGCCTAAATTGGGCATACCTGGAATCACAATCGACGAGCCGGATTGAATGGCCAATTGCTTGGCTTCAGTCAAATCGACATCGTAGCTCAGGCTGTATTTGGTATAGCCTGCATGCAGAATAATATTGGGTCCCCCCAGCCATTTCGCCGCGTCGCTTTGCAGTTTTTTGCTTTCTACTTCGGCCTTGGCTGCTGCCAGTTTGGGCGATCGAGTATTCATTTGCTCAACGGCGTGGTTGAAATCCACGTTCACAACCGCTGTTGCTCCTGTGCTCGGATTTGCAACGTCATGAGCAGATGGATTGCTAGGTTCTGTCGGTTCAGTTATGGTTTGTGCTGCGCAGAGCGGACTATTGGCCAGCATGAGAATGCTTAAGCTTGAGGACAGAAGTCGTTTAGAAAAAGCAAAATTGGGCATGAATATCGATCGGTGTATGATTTAATAACAAGTTGTCATTATGAAGCAAAACCAATTCGTGTGCTTATGAAATTAAAAAAACACTTTATATTCAAAGTGCTTTTTTAGAGAATTAGAGAAGATCGATATCATCGTAATTCGGTCAAGCCGCCCATATACGGCTGTAATGCTGTTGGAATACGAATTGAGCCATCAGCTTGCTGGTGATTCTCCAATACCGCGACCAGCGTACGACCCACTGCCAAACCAGAGCCATTCAAGGTGTGTACCAATTCAGGCTTGCCGGATTCATTACGGAAACGCGCTTGCATACGCTGTGCTTGGAAAGATTCGCAGTTGGACAGGCTGGAAATCTCGCGGTAAGTATTTTGTGATGGTACCCATACTTCAAGGTCGTAGGTTTTGGCTGCGCCAAAGCCCATATCACCGGTACACAGCGCCACCACGCGATAAGGTAGTTCCAGAGCCTGCAGGATGTTCTCGGCGTGTCCGCGCATTTCCTCCAGTGCTTCGTAGGATTTCTCAGGATGGACGATTTGTACCATTTCCACTTTTTCAAACTGGTGCTGGCGAATCATGCCGCGCGTGTCGCGTCCGGCTGAACCGGCTTCGGAGCGGAAACACGGCGTTTGTGCGGTTAATTTAATCGGTAATTGAGCCGCATCAACAATCGCATCTCGAACAATATTGGTCAAGGGAACTTCGGAAGTGGGGATTAAATAGAGTTCACGAGAGTCCTCGTCGCCACCTTTGGTTACCCAGAACAAATCCTCTTTAAACTTTGGCAACTGTCCTGTGCCGTATAAACTGTCCGCATTCACCATATAGGGTGTGTAGCATTCGGTGTAGCCGTGCTGTGCGGTATGCGTATCAAGCATAAACTGTGCCAAGGCACGATGCAGTCGCGCCAAGCCGCCGCGCATGAAGCTAAAACGCGAGCCGGTTAATTTGCCCGCCACCTCAAAGTCCAACTGACCGAGTTTTTCGCCCAGCGCGACGTGATCCTGTACTTCAAAATCGAATTGAGGAACATCGCCCCAGCGAGCAACTTCGATGTTATCCGATTCGTCTGCACCCACGGGAACGGACTCGTTCGGCAAATTTGGGATGTTTAAAAGCAAAGTACGCACTTGATTTTGAATGTCGTCCAACTGCTCGGCTGAGGTTTTGAGTTCATCGCCAATGCCCGCGACCTGCGCCATGATATCCGACGTATCTAATTTCTGTGATTTACGAATGCCGATTTCTTTGGAGAGCTTATTGCGCTGGGATTGTAATTCCTCGGTTTTGACCTGAATGGCTTTACGCTGCGCCTCGAGCGCGTTAAAGGCCGCCACATCCAGCTCAAAGCCACGGGTTTTCAGGCGTTGTGCCACGTTATCAATGTCTTTACGCAATAATTGTATGTCTAACATAATCGATCCGAATCAGTAGGTAAGTTCTCAGAGGCCCTTGAGCTTTAAAATCAATGCTCAGGGCTTAGTCAAGGCGTGATTTTAACAGATACCAAGAGGAAATTTGCTACAATGCGCGGCAATAGAACAACACGATTTGCCTGCACAGGCAAAACCATAGATCAAGGAATATCATGAGCATCAAATCAGATAAATGGATCCGTCGCATGGCAGAGCGGCAGGGCATGATTGAGCCGTTTGAGCCGAATCAAGTGCGCTATGTGAACGATCAACGCATCGTCAGCTACGGCACTTCCAGCTACGGCTACGACATCCGTTGCGCCAATGAGTTTAAAATCTTTACCAATGTGAACAGCAGCATCATCGATCCGAAAAACTTCGACCCGAACTGCTTCGTTGAGCATGTGGGCGATACCTGCATCATCCCACCGAATTCATTCGTACTCGCACGCACGGTGGAGTATTTCCGCATTCCACGCAGCGTATTGACCGTCTGCTTGGGTAAATCCACCTATGCACGCTGCGGCATCATCGTCAACGTCACGCCGTTTGAACCCGAATGGGAGGGCTTTGTGACGCTGGAGTTTTCCAATACCACGCCACTGCCAGCAAAAATCTACGCCAACGAAGGTTGCGCGCAGGTATTATTCTTTGAGTCGGACGAAGAATGTGAAACCTCATATAAAGATCGCGGCGGTAAATACCAAGGTCAAACCGGTGTGGTTGTACCGCGGATGTGATCAATTGATTAATAGAAAGTAGGCTGATATGTCTGGCTGTGGTTGCGAAATGACTGCCCGCAATGATGCGGAGCGAAAAACGCTGTGGATGGTTTTGTCAATCAATGCTTTAATGTTCGTCATTGAGTTCGGCTTCGGGCTGTGGGCGCAATCTACCGGTTTGATCGCGGATTCGCTTGACATGCTCGCGGATGCCTCGGTGTATGGCATAGGCTTGTACGCGGTGGGTAAAAGTGCGGGACTGAAAATCAAATCGGCGCGTGCTAGCGGTGTGGTGCAAATCATTCTCGCGCTGTGGGTTTTGTTCGAAGTGCTGCGTAAGGTATTGTACGGTAGCGAGCCGATGAGCTCGCTGATGATGGCGGTGGGATTGATCGCCTTGGTGGCGAACTGGATTTGCTTAACGCAGATTGCCAAGCATCAAGATGATGGCGTGCACATGCGCGCTTCGTATATTTTCTCGAAAAATGACGTGATTGCCAATCTGGGCGTCATTGTTGCGGGCGTATTGGTTGGGTTAACCGGTACTCGTTATCCAGATTTGGTGATTGGATTGATCATTGCTGCATTGGTTTTACGCGGTGGCCTAAGTATTTTGCGTGAAGCTAAAGAGGAAGAGATGCAGGTATCCGCTCAAAGCACTCAATTCGCGGCTGCCGCTACCTGTTCAAGGGCGATGACAAAGCAGTCAGATGCGCCTACTACATGCTGTTCAGAAAGCACTCCTACACCTAAAGCAGAAACTACGAGTACGTGTTCAGGTGCGACGTGCTGCGGTTCTAAAGGCGCTTGTTCGGATTAGTATCCTATCGTATGCTGCTATAGTTTGGCGTACTCCTTTTTACTTTTGGTCTTAGTCTTTTTCTGCATGAATTTTAGCGAATTCAGGCGTAGCATGACTGATGCTAAACGTTCAAAGGGAGCTGTAAATGAATGCGGCCATGAAAATCGGATCGGATTATCATCCACGCGAAGAATTTTTAAACACTTTGTTTCATGCCTTGGGTGTGGTCTTTGGCATTGCTATTCTGGTGATGCTTTTGGTCAAAGCAGTTGCTTCAAACGTTAATTTCACTGGATTTCAAATTACTGGCTTGGTTTTGTACGGCATCAGTTTGATTTTGATGTTTTTAAGCTCCGCTCTGTACCACGGTTTATCCAATACTTCCGCAAAATTCATACTAAAGCGTCTGGATCACTGCGCTATTTTTGCCTTAATCGCTGGGACATACACCCCGATTTTGTTAATTGGGGTCAATAATCACAAATCATGGGTGCTGTTTTGGATTATTTGGAGCATTGCGCTGATAGGCATTGTTTTTAAAGTTTTCTTTGTGCATCGTTTCAAAGTCGTTTCACTGTTGACCTACTTAGGCATGGGTTGGTTGTCTGTATTGATTATCAGAGATATGGTGCATGCGCTGGATCCGGCAGCGCTTTATTTGATTATCATCGGTGGGGCGTTGTACACGGTAGGAACTGTTTTCTATGTAGCAAAAAAATACCGTTACACCCACGCAATTTGGCATCTGTTTGTACTCGGTGGGGCGGTGTGTCATGCGCTCGCGATTGGGTTGTATGTGGTGAAATGAGCATTGAAGGAGAACAAAATCTTGTCATAGACGTCTTGAATGGTAATGAATTTTATATGGATTGACAAGACGACTGGTCTATTTTAGAATGTAGCAATGAAAACAGCACAAAATGACACCCGCGCTCATATTTTGGATGTGGGCTATCAGTTGATCGCGCAAAAAGGCTTTGTGGGTGTCGGCTTGGCCGAAATCTTGCAGAAGGCCGGTGTTCCAAAGGGGTCTTTTTATCATTATTTTCCGTCGAAAGAATTGTTCGGGCAGGCGCTGATCGAACATTATTTTTCGGACTATGTGACGCGATTGTGTGTTTTATTTGCCGATTCCGAAAAACCGGCGCGTGAACGGCTGATGGCGTATTGGCGCTATATCATGGACGCGCAAATGGTGAATGACGGTGATGGCCTTGAGGCGCAGCGTTGTCTGGTGGTTAAGCTAAGTGCTGAGGTGGCGGATTTGTCCGAGGCAATGCGTTTGGCTTTGCTCAGTGGTTATCGTGCGGTGATCGCACTGATTGCGCAGTGTATGCGTGATGGTGTAGCGGATGGCTCCCTACCGGCGCGCTTGTTCCCCGAACTGGATGCGCAGATTCTTTATCATCTGTGGCTGGGGGCAAGTTTGGCGAATAAGCTGACTAAGGATGGCGCACCGTTATCCGCCGCTTTGCGCCACACCGAGCAAGTCTTAGCAATGTGATGTATGATACTGCCAATGGTTTATATATAGGCAGTCGAAATTGAATCACCATGTAGTTGGATGACAAGTGTTAATTAATCGCTTGTCTTTTTTAAGAACATATTATAGACGACTGGTCTAATTTGAAAGGAAGTTTTATGGCTCACGAAGTTTTGTTTGAAAAAGTGAAACTCGGGCAAACCGAGTTGAATAATCGTATTGTGATGGCGCCATTGACGCGTTTGCGTGCTATCGAACCGGGCGACATTCCATCGCCATTGGCGAAAACCTACTATACGCAGCGCGTTTCGGCAGGCTTGATTGTCACAGAGGCAACACAGGTGTCGGCGCAGGCCAAAGGCTATGCCGGAGCGCCGGGTTTACACACGGCCGAGCAAGTTGCCGCGTGGAAGGAGATCACGCAAGCAGTACACGATAAAGGCGGCAAAATAGCAGTACAGTTATGGCACACCGGCTTGGTATCGCATGCGAGCCTACAACCGGATGGTCAAGCGCCGATTTCTGCTTCGGCCGTCAATCTGCAAGGCCGTACTTCATTACGCGATGAAAATGGTTTGCCGATCCGTGCAGAAACTACACCAACGCGCGCAGCGAGTTTGGATGAGATTCAGCAGGTGATTGACGATTTTGCCGCTGCTACGGTACATGCTCGTCAGGCGGGTTTTGATTTTGTCGAAATTCATGGAGCGCACGGTTATCTGCTCAGTCAATTTTGGGCGGAGCATACCAATCAGCGTACCGATGAGTACGGTGGTAGTCGTGAGAACCGCGCGCGCTTGATGCTGGCTGTGGTGGATGCCTGTGTCGCCGCTTGGGATAAAGACCACATCGGTATTCGCATTTCTCCGCTCGGTTCATTCAATAATGTGAATATGGGCGATAGTGAGGACGATCAGTTGTATTTGGTCTCTGAGTTAAACAAGCGTGGCTTGGCTTTCCTGCACATCTCCGAGCCCGATTGGGCGGGTGGTGCGCCATTTTCATTGGATTTTCGCCAAAAGATCCGTCAGGCATATTCGGGTATGATCATAGGTGCGGGTGCATACGATGCTAAAAAAGCGGAAGATTTAATCGGTGGCGGTTTGATTGATGCGGTTGCTTTTGGTCGAGCGTTTATTGCCAATCCGGATTTAGTTGAGCGTATTGCGCAGGATGCGCCGCTCAATCAAATGGATCCGATGACCAGCTATGGCGGCGGGGCTAAAGGTTATACGGATTACCCGACATTGGCACAGTAACGCTCTAATTCTGAAAAATGAGATAAGACTATGATTAAATTGCATTATTTGAATCGTTCTCGCGCCAAAAGGATTTTGTGTTTGTTAGAAGAAATCGGTCAGCCCTACGAAGTGGTGGTGTATCAGCGCGATGCCAAGACTTCCTTAGCACCGCCGGAACTCAAGCAGATACACTCTTTGGGCAAATCACCAGTGATTGAGTTGGATGACTGGGTGTTGAGCGAATCAGGTGCGATCACTGAATACCTGATTGAGCGTTTTGCGAGCGAGCGTTTGGCGCCCGATCGCGGTAGTCTTGAGTATGCGCAATATTTGCAATGGATACACTTTGCCGAAAGTTCAGCCATGCTGCCTTTGCTGCTGCGGATGTTTATCCAACGCGATGGCTGCTCGACGAACGGTTTGCTCGGCTATGCGGAGCATGAATGTCAGCAGGTGCTTAATTACCTGAATCAACACATGCAAGGTAGACGCTATTGGGTCGGTGATCGTTTAAGCGGAGCGGATATCATGATGTCGTTCATCGTGGATGTGCTGCAGATGTCGGGTAGCTTGCAGGTTTATCCAAATTTAGCGCAGTTTGCACATCAGTTGCAGACCCATGAATCATGGCGTAAGGCCAATGCGTTTGAGCAACAATGCTCAGCGGTTTCCGATCGTGCGTCGCAGGCGTGACTTTTGATTTTAATCAACCCTAAGGAGGAGTTTAAGATGGATGTAATTTATACAGCAAAAGCAGTGGTAAGTGGTGGTCGTGACGGTTCTGCACGTACGGAGGACGGTCAATTGGAATTGAAATTGGCCTTACCAAAACAAATGGGTGGTAAAGGCGATGGTACCAATCCAGAAGAGTTATTCGCGGCCGGCTATGCGGCGTGTTTTATTGGTGCGTTGAAAGTTGTTGCTGCGCAAGCCAAACAGAAGTTACCGGATGATTTGCGTATTGAAAGCCAAGTGGGGTTGGGCAAAGTCGGTGCAGGTTACGGTATCAATGCAGCGTTGGCGGTATTTTTACCGGGGATGGATGAGTCGGTAGCAAAGCAGTTGGTTCATCAAGCACATCAGGTTTGCCCATACTCAAATGCGACACGTGGCAACATCGACGTGGACTTGTCGGTGCATGTTTGAATGATTTGATGAGATAGTGCTAATTTTTTTCTGTCTTGAGCCGCTTCAGGTTGTCGAAGCGGCTTTTTTTGTATATTTTAAGTGGTGTCTCGAATGTGCTTCAAACACAGCATTAGCTCGTATTCCAGTGGCTAAAAGCTTGCGTTTGCGCGGGTTTTTGCCTATGATGGAGCGGTAACTTGGATGGGCGGATGTTCGTCAGAGCAGCCGTCCGTTTTCTTTTTTATTGTTCAAACTTGTGGAAAAACTATGTCTGATGCCGTTGCTACCCATCTCATGCCAGTCTTTAACCGTCTGCCGGTCGCGTTCACGCACGGCGAAGGCGTTTGGCTCACGGATACGCAGGGGCGACGATATTTGGACGCGCTGGCAGGGATTGCCGTCAATGGCTTGGGTCACAATCATCCAAAACTGGTCGCTGCTTTGCAAAAGCAGGTCACGCAGTTGATCCACGTATCCAATCTGTATCAAGTGCCGGAGCAGGACGCGGTAGCCAATCGCTTGGCCGCGCTGACCGGCATGGATCATGTGTTCTTTGCCAATAGCGGCGCAGAGGCCAACGAAGGCGCGATCAAACTGGCGCGTCTGTACGGTCAGCAGCAGGGCAAAGCGAATGCCAAAATCATCGTGATGACCGATGCATTTCATGGCCGTACATTGGCGACCCTGACCGCGACGGGCAATGCGAAAGTGCAAAAAGGCTTTGAACCGCTGGTGACGGGCTTTGTGCGTGTACCATTCAACGATGTAGAGGCAATCCGAGCGCTGCAATCGGATTCGGACATTACGGCCGTGATGCTCGAAGTGGTGCAGGGCGAGGGCGGATTGTCCGCGCTGTCGCAAGGCGCGTTGACTGAAATTCGTGCGATTTGTGATGCGAGCCAATGGTTGCTGATGCTTGATGAAGTGCAAACAGGCGTGGGACGTACCGGCAAATGGTTTGCCCATCAAATCGAAGGCGTGAAGCCCGATGTGATGACGTTGGCCAAAGGCTTGGGTTCGGGCATGCCGGTTGGTGCGTTGTTAACCGCAGGTCGCGCAACGGGCGTGTTTCACGTTGGCGCTCATGGCACCACCTTTGGCGGCAATCCACTGGCGATGTGCGCGGCACTGACCACGCTGGACGTGATCGAAGCCGATGGTTTACTCGCGAATGCCGAGCGACAAGGGCGATTGATACGCGATGGTCTGGCGCATGCCTTGGCGGCCGAGATTGCCGCAGGGCAGGTGAAATCCTTTCGTGGTGCGGGTTTGATGATCGGGATTGAACTCGACCGCCCGTGTGCAGAATTGGTCAAACGTGCTTTGGATGCGGGCTTGCTGATTAACGTTACCCACGACACGGTGGTGCGGTTATTGCCCCCATTGATCATCAACGATGCGGAGAGCGCCGAATTGGTGAGCCGACTGGCAAAAGTGATTCAAGATTTTTTAGTCTAAGAAAATGAATTTAAGCAATATTTGAGTGAAGGAGCAAGGAATGAAAGCCGATGAAGTAGCAAAAAGTGTTAAGCATTATTTACAGTTCCAAGATTTTACCAAGGAAGAGCATGACTATATTTTTGCTCGAACCAAAGAACTCAAACACCGCTTTAAAAATTATGAAACTTGGCATTCACTGCACGATCGCACCATGGCGATGATTTTTGAAAAAAGCTCAACGCGTACCCGTTTGTCATTTGAGGCGGGCATGCATCAATTGGGCGGTCACGCAATTTTCCTCAACACCCGTGATACTCAGCTGGGACGCGGCGAGCCGATCGAAGATTCGGCACAAGTGGTCTCGCGTATGACCGACATCGTGATGATTCGTACTTTTGGGCAGGAAATTGTTGAGCGTTTTGCCGCGCATTCGCGTGTACCGGTGATTAACGGCTTGACCAACGAATACCACCCGTGCCAAGTCTCCGCCGATATCTACACCTACATCGAAGAGCGTGGTGATATCACCGGCAAAACCGTGGCGTGGGTCGGCGATGCAAATAACATGAGCTACACGTGGATACAGGCCGCGCGCGTATTGGGTTTTCATCTGAATCTCGCAATTCCGGTGGCGTATGCGCTCGATCCGAAAATGATTACCGAAGCAGACAAACAGTATTTCACCGTGTGTGAAACGCCGATGCAGGCCTGCACCGGTGCGCATCTCGTGACCACCGACGTATGGACCAGCATGGGCTATGAAGCAGAAAATGATGCACGTCAGAAAGCCTTTGAAGGTTATAAAATCACAGCGCAAATGATGGCCGCCGCAGCTCCCGATGCGTTGTTTATGCACTGTTTACCAGCGCATCGTGGTGAGGAGGTCGATGCTGAGGTAATTGATGGGTCGCAAAGCGTGGTGTGGCAAGAGGCGGAAAATCGGATGCATGTGCAAAAAGCGATTATGGAGTATTTGTTGCGCGGTCGTTTTGAGTAAACGTATTCTTTCGTTTAGAATCAATGGGTGAGCTATCTCACCCGTTTTTTATTTTTGAGCATCTATTTATGAAATCGAAACGCTTTTCTTCTTCCACTCAAACGGCATGCCCTTGCGGCTCGAATCATCCGTATGCTCTGTGTTGTGAACGGCTGCATCAGGGCTTGAATCATGCAACCACAGTAGAAGCATTAATGCGCTCGCGTTACAGCGCGTATGTGTTGCGTTTGACCGCGTATGTTGCGCAGACCTGGCATAGCAGCACGCGGCCTCAGGATTTGGATTTGGGTGAGGATCAAACCAAATGGTTGGGTTTGAATGTGATTCGTGCGCTCGATGGTGAGCAGCTGGACGAAGCGTTTGTTGAATTTGTGGCTAAATTTAAAATCGGCGGACAGGGCGCTCAGCGACTGCATGAAACAAGCCGATTTATCCGCGAAAATGATCGTTGGTTTTATGTCGATGGTGTGTTTATCGAATAAGCTTAATTGCTATCAACGTGGACGATCAGCTCAAATTGATGCTCGCGTACGCTCATATAGCCCCAACGATTGGGCGAATTATCCAAATCCCAGTCGGGTAGCGCCCAGCGTACAAAGTCTGCCGAGCGATGCTCGTTCGGTCGGTGGGTGTGGCCGTGCAGCAGGGCGTTGGCTTGGTATTGTTCGCGCCATTGTTGGACGGCGGATTCGGTCACATTTTGTTGGATGTTGCGTTGCTTGCGCAGATGCTCGGGCGTATTAAGCCAGCGTTGGCGTGATTTGTCGCGCAGGTATTGCACCAGTTTAACCCTCCATGACAGCGGTGCTTTGAGGATGGTTTTTTTCACCCACGGATGGGTGTAAAAACGCCGTTGCCGTTGATACTCGTGATCATCCGTACACAGCAGATCACCATGAGAGAGGATAATGCGCTGCTCGCCATAGACCAGCACGCATGGATCGCGCAACAGGATCATACCAGCGCGATTACAGTAAGCTTGCTCCATGGCGATGTCGCGATTGCCACGCATGAAGTAGGTTTGCGTGCCGTGTGCTTTGAGCTTGTGAATCGCTTCGATTACCCGCAATGCCGCTGGATTGAAATCCGCCGCATCGTCGCCCACCCAATATTCAAACAAATCACCAAGGATGAACAGCGCATCGTACTGCGGCGCAATGTGCGCACAAAATTCGTCAAACTGCGCCATGGTGTTCGGCATGTGCTCCGACAAATGCAAATCGGAGATCGCGCACCAGCCGCGAGGACTGTTTGACCAATCAAGTTCGTGAATCGATGCGCGTGTCATGATTTTTTATTCAGCGATTTCGGCTTTTTCGATGGTCACGGTTTCTACCGGAACGTCTTGGTGAAAGCCTGAACGCGAGGTTTTGGATTGTTCAATCGCGTCAACCACATCAGAGCCTTCTACCACTTTGCCAAATACGGCATAGCCCCAGCCGCTTGGCGTTGGCGAGCTGAAGTTCAAAAATTCGTTGTCGTTGGTGTTGATGAAAAACTGTGCGGTCGCAGAGTGCGGATCAGAGG
>CAYZVI010000022.1:0-15124 GCA_964481695.1 uncultured Hydromonas sp.
TTACACTGGTTGCGGCTGCGGCAATACCGCTGAATGCACTCAAAACCGCCAGAGATAGATATTTGTGTTTCATGATGCTCCTCTTGTAGTAAAAGTCTTATTGTGTTTTAGAAACCGGTTCCAACTCCATGAAAATAAAAAAGACTTTTATTTTTTTCGTCAGTTTCTAAAACCCCTCACAGGCCAAAATGGTGCTTGACATGTGTGACTGATTATGAACCAATTTTCATAAAGTGTCTATATTTTGTGTTGACTTTTGGAAATTGAGGGTGTAGAGTTGTTGTAACTTGTGTACGTTTTGTGTAAGAAAGCTATTATTATTTTTACATTTTTTGCAAACGATTACACGAGGGAAGTGAGATGTGCCGTATTAGTTCCAAGGGTTTTGCGCGATTTTAGATGGTTGATGCAAGCAGTTAGGAGATTTTAAGAGCATGCTTCGATGTATCCGGTTGTGCAAAAGTCTTATTCAAGGAGATTGATAATGATTTTTGATATGAAAAAAATGGCTTTGGCAGTGGGTGCAACATTGGTTCTGGCTGCGTGCGGTGGCGGCAGCAAAGAAGCACCGAAGGCAGCAGCTGCTCCAGCAGACGGTGGTAAAGCAGGTCCGGTTGAATTGACCATTTCCTGTGGTTCGGTGGGTCAAGATTTTGAGATGTGTAAAAAATTGACCGATGCTTGGTCACAAAAAACCGGTAATAAAGTCAAGCTATTCACAGCACCGAATTCGAGTACCGATATTTTGGCGTTGTTCCGTCAACAGTTTGGCGCAGGCTCGTCTGATCTGGATGTGGTGATGGTAGACGTGGTTTGGCCGGGCGTGTTGAAAAATCATTTGTTGGATTTGAAACCGTACACCAATGGCGCGGAAGCCAAACACTTCCCTGCAATCGTTGCGAATAACACCATCGATGGTAAATTATTGGCAATGCCTTGGTTCACCGATGCCGGTGTCTTGTACTATCGTAAAGACTTGTTGGAAAAATATAAGCTGACAGCGCCGAAAACTTGGGATGAAATGGCCGCTGCAGCACAAAAAGTTCAGGATGGCGAACGCGCAGCGGGTAATAAGGAAATGCAAGGTTTCGTATTCCAAGGTAAAGCCTATGAAGGTCTGACCTGTGATGCGTTGGAATGGTCTGCGAGCTTTGGCGGCGGTTCATTCGTAGAGCCAGATGGCAAAATCAGCGCGAATAACCCTAAAACAGCGGCAGCATTTGATGCGGCGGCTAAATGGGTAGGTGTCATTTCTCCGAAAAGCGTATTGAACGGTGCTGAAGAAGAAGCGCGCGGTATTTTCCAAAACGGTAATGCTGTATTTATGCGTAACTGGCCGTATGCTTGGGCGTTGATGCAAAAAGATGACAGCAAAGTTAAAGGTAAAGTCGCTGTTTCTGCATTGCCAGCAGGTCCGGACGGTAAATCGGCTGCTACTTTGGGTGGCTGGCAGTTGGCTGTACCGAAGTACTCCAAACATCCGAAAGAAGCGGCTGATTTGGTGATGTTCTTGACCAGCCCTGAAATCCAAAAACAACGCGCGATTGAAGGTTCTTACAATCCAACGATCCCTGAATTGTATAAAGACGCGGATGTATTGAAAGCAGCTCCGTTCTTCGGTGACTTGTATGAAGTGCTTACCAATGCAGTGGCTCGTCCTGCGACTGTGACCGGTGATAAATACAATGAAGTATCTGCTGCAATCTGGAACTCTGCTTCTTCTGTATTGAACGGCAAAGCCTCTGGTGCTGATGCGGTCAAAAAATTGGAAGAAGATTTGACCAAAATCCGCCGCGGAGACAAGTGGTAATTTAAGTGCATATGCCAAATCCTTTCACAGGGGTTTGGCATTTTTTTACCCAATTTTTACCCAATGCATTGGTTTGATTATTTGATTGGGTGAGTGCAGCGGTTAATTCATGTCGTACCGCTTGAAGATTAAAGGACAACACTTTGATCGGATGCTTACGACAGATGATGTACCCCATTTGGGAGACACTACATGGCAAATACACAACAAACAGAATTAAATAAGCAACGCGTGCGCAGTGCTTGGATTTTTTTGGCACCCATGCTCGTTGTATTGCTGATGGTCGCCGTTTGGCCGTTGGCACGGACGATTTGGCTCAGCTTGACCGATGCCAAAATCGATATGATGACCGGTCCCGATGTTAAATTCGTTGGCTTGGACAATTACATTGGTGAATATGGTTTATTTTTTACCGGTTCCGAAATCATCAGCTCCGCTTGGTGGGGCGCGATTAAAAATACTTTCTTTTTTGCGATCGTTTCAGTGACATTGGAGACTATCTTTGGCTTGGCGGTGGCATTGGTGCTTAATGCCGAGTTTAAAGGTCGCGGCTTGGTGCGTACTGCGGTTTTGGTACCGTGGGCGATTCCGACCATCGTGTCGGCCAAAATGTGGGACTGGATGTTGCAACAGCAATTCGGGATCATCAATCTGTTCCTCGTATGGTTGGGCTTTGAGCGCATTGCGTTCACCACCGATTATCCGATGCTCTCGGTTTTGATCGCCGACGTATGGAAAACGACACCGTTCATGGCTTTGCTGATTTTGGCGGCTTTGCAAATGTTGCCTAAGGATTGCTATGAGGCGGCTAAGGTGGATGGCGTTCATCCGGTCAAAGTGTTTTTCAAAGTGACCTTGCCGTTGATCAAACCGGCATTGCTGGTGGCGGTGATTTTCCGCTTGCTCGATGCTCTGCGCGTGTTCGACGTGATCTACATTATGACCGGTACCAATGAGCAGACCATCAGTATGTCCGGCTTTGTCCGTGAAAAACTGATTGCCAATGGTTATGCGGGCGAAGGGTCTGCGGCTTCGACGGTGCTGTTTTTAATCATCGCGGCTTGTACCTTGATTTATATGAAACTCACACGAACCAATGCCAATAATTAAATGGCTTTTGATGTAGTTCAAATGGTTTTTGTTGTGATGTGAAATAAACATTTTGTAAGGAGGCTCTGATGCCTAAGTCGATTTTTTGGCGCGTATTATTTTGGCTGTTGGTGGTGGTGATTGTGGTGTTTGCGCTGTTCCCATTCGGCTACGCGATTTTATCTTCCATGTTAACCGGCAATGCTTTGTACGATGTGACCGATGTGGTCAACACAGGTTTGAGTATGGCCAACTACAAGGCTATTTTTGCCAACAGCGATCAGCCGTTTTGGCTCAATATCATCAATTCATTGATGGTGTCCGTCTCTGTGGTCGCGGCATCGTTGTTTTTAGGCGTGACGGCGGCGTATGCTTTGGGGCGTGTGCAGTTCAAAGGCCGTGGCATGTTGCTCATCGCTATTTTGGCGGTGTCGATGTTCCCGCAGGTGGCGGTTTTGGCCGGTATGTTTGAAATGATGCGTACCTTTGGCTTGTATAACAAGAGTATGGGTTTGGTGTTGCCTTACCTGATTTTTACCTTGCCGTTTACCGTGTGGGTGTTGACTACGTTTATCCGCGATTTGCCGAAGGAGATTGAAGAAGCTGCGATCATGGACGGTTGTACGCCGTGGCGCATCATCAAGGATGTGTTTATGCCGTTGATGTGGCCGGCGCTGGTGTCTACGGGTTTGTTGGCATTCGTGGCGGCATGGAATGAGTTCTTGTTCGCCTTAACTTTCGTGAATGATGATGCGCAGCGTACCGTACCGGTAGCGATTTCACTGATCGGTGGCGGGGCAAGCTCTCAGGAATTGCCGTGGGGTAAATTGATGGCCGCTTCGGTGATCGTGACCTTGCCGCTGGTGCTAATGGTGTTGCTGTTGCAACGTAAGATTGTATCCGGCTTAACCAGTGGTGCGGTGAAAGGTTAACAGGAGCGAATATGCCAAAACAATTTTTGCAACATCCTGATAACGTCAAAAATCCTGAATGGTGGCGCGGTGCGAGTATTTACCAGATTTATCCGCGCTCGTATCAGGACAGCAACGGCGATGGTATCGGTGATCTGAAAGGGATTATCGAACGATTGCCGTATGTGGCGGAATTGGGTGTGGATGCGGTTTGGTTGTCGCCGTTTTTCACCTCGCCGATGAAGGATTTCGGTTACGACGTTTCGGACTATTGCGACGTTGATCCGATGTTCGGTACTCTGGATGATTTTAAACAGTTGGTGGCGCGGGCGCATGAGTTGGGCTTACGCGTGATTATCGATCAGGTGTTGAGTCACACATCGGATCAACACGCGTGGTTCAAAGAGTCGCGTCAAAGTCGTGACAATCCAAAAGCCGATTGGTATGTGTGGGCGGATGCAAAATCCGATGGTTCCGTGCCCAACAACTGGCTGTCGATTTTCATTGGCAGCGCATGGCAGTGGGACTCCAAACGTGAACAGTATTATTTCCACAATTTTTTAACCAGTCAGCCGGATTTGAATTTGCATCATCCGCAAGTGCGCCAAGCCTTGTTCGATGTCGCACGGTTTTGGCTGGATATCGGTGTGGATGGGTTCAGATTGGATACAGTGAACTTCTATATCCACGATGCGCAACTGCGTGACAATCCCGGTCGCGGTCGTCCGATATGCAATGACAGCGGAGTTGTGCCAAACAATCCGTATAGCTGGCAGACGCATTTGTATGATAAATCACAGCCTGAAAACCTTCAATTTCTGCGCGAATTTCGCGCAGTGCTGAATGAGTATCCGGGTATTACCACGATCGGTGAAATTGGTGACGAGCATCCTTTGGTATTGCAAGCGCAGTACACGGGCGGCGGCGACAAGCTGCATACCGCGTATTCATTCAGTCTGTTGGCCGAGCAAAACTCAGCGGATCATTTTTACCGCACGTTTACCGAGTTTGAACAAGCGGTGAGTGATGGTTGGGCTTGCTGGTCGTTTGCCAACCACGACGTGAAGCGTGTGGCCAGCCGTTGGAGCGACGATCCGCGTGCTTTGCGCTTGTATGCGTCGCTGTTGATGACTTTGCGCGGCAGCCCATGCTTTTATCAAGGTGAAGAGTTGGGTTTGACCGAGGCCAAATTAACGTTTGAGCAGTTGCAAGACCCGTACGGCATCAGTATGTGGCCGGAAGAAGGCGGGCGCGATGGTTGTCGTACGCCGATGCCTTGGAGTGCCGAGAAACCGAATGCGGGCTTTTCCCAAAGTACCCCATGGTTGCCTGTTGCTGCCGAACATGTGGCTTTAGCAGTTGACGTGCAGGATAAGGATTCTGATAGTTTGCTGAATTTTTATCGCCGTTGGTTAACTGCACGACGCGATTTATCAATTCTATGGTCGGGCGCGATCGAGTTTTTATCACCGCATGCGCAGATATTTGGTTTCATTCGTTCCAGTAATCAACAACGTTTGTTATGTGTATTCAATATGTCTGATCAGGTCTGTGACTACACGTTACCCAAAAACCATACAGTGCTTTCGGCTGTTAACGTACCTCAAAGCATTTCGAATGAACAAATCGAAGCATTAAAAGCTGTATCAAATCCTACTTTACAACTCTTACCGTGGCAGACCTTATTTGTGTGGGTAGAAGCGGCCAAGGCTACACAATAGCGAAACAAAAAGGAGATCAAAATGGCAGAAATTCTCTTAAAAAACGTCAATAAAAAATATGGTAACAATCCGAATACCATTCAGGATGTGAACTTGCAAATTGCTCAAGGTGAGTTTTGTGTGTTTGTAGGTCCATCAGGCTGTGGTAAATCCACTTTGCTGCGCATGATTGCGGGTTTGGAAGACATTACCAGTGGTGATCTGTTCATTGGTGGTAAACGCATGAATGAGAAAGCACCGTCCGAACGGGGTGTTTCTATGGTGTTTCAAAGCTATGCTTTGTATCCGCACATGACCGTACGTGAAAACATGGCGTTTGGTCTAAAAATTGCTAAAACCGATAAATCGACTATTGATGAAAAGGTCAATGAGGCTGCACGCATTTTGCAACTCGATAAACTGTTGGATCGTCTGCCAAAAGAACTCTCTGGTGGTCAACGCCAGCGCGTGGCGATTGGTCGTGCGATTGTGCGCAATCCAGATGTGTTCCTGTTTGACGAACCCTTGTCAAATCTGGATGCCGCGTTGCGTGTACAAACCCGTATTGAAATTGCGCGTCTGCATGAAAACTTGAACGCCAGCATGATTTATGTGACTCACGATCAGGTTGAAGCGATGACATTGGCTGACAAAATTGTTTTGCTCAATGCAGGTGACGCTGTGCGCAAAGATGGCTCAGTCGCTCAGTTTGGCGCGCCGCTGGAACTGTATCACTTTCCTGTTAATAAGTTTGTGGCGGGTTTTATCGGTTCACCAAAAATGAATTTTATTCTAGGTAAATTGGTTCATGCCGATCCGGATGAAGCAACGGTTGAAGTGGGCGGAAAAATGTTCCAAGTGCGTGTCAATGCGGTTGGATCGCCAAAAGGCTCTCTGTTGGAATTGGGTATTCGCCCTGAGCACGTCATGATTGCCACCGATGAAACAGACAATGTGATTCACGGTAAAGTGGAGTATCTCGAGAAATTAGGTGAGGCGTCTTACCTGTATGTGCGTGTGGCAGAGGATGCAGAAACCGTTACTGTACGCCAATCCGGTGACAGCACCTACAAAATGGGTGATCAAATCGCTCTATATCTGAAACCAGCCAGCTTGCATGCGTTCAAAGAAGATGGCCGTGCATACGCCCGTAGCATTAAGACAGACACGGTGCAGGATAAACTATTTGTTGCCGGTGTGGTGGGTAGCGCTGAAATGCAAACACAAAATGATTAATCCCCTCGGTTTAATTGATTGGGTTGACCTGTTTACTTAATCTATTGAATCGTTTCTCTCCAACTCAGCTTTGTGCTGGAGGTTTATACCGTACGAAATCTTGGTTTCGTACGGTTTTTTTATGAAATTTTGGTTAAAAAATAGTGTTATAAAAAACATCTTGAAACCCACAAAAAGATAAATACGCTTTATGTGATAATGCCTGCATAAAATGCATCACTGCGCTGAACGTTGGAAGTAGAAAAGGAGTTTGTATGTCTCGTGTGGTACAAGCGCTTACGCGCGCATTAAGCCTAATGTTCTCACCTCGCGTGTGGCTATTGATTTGGAAGCCGGCATTGTTTTCAGCAATTTTCTGGCTGCTGGTTATGCTGTTGGTTGGATTTTTCTGGGGTGATGATATTCGTGCCGCGATGGTGCGAATGCAAAGCTGGATTGATGGTCAGTGGGTTGGCAGTAACTGGTGGGAAATTGCACTGAATGGTGTGATGGGTTTTTTTGCCTTTATGCTCACGGCAGTGTTATTCGTCGTTCTGACGGTAGTTTGGGCGATGGTACTCATCAGCGTGTTTGGTATGAGCCATATCAATCGCTTGGTCGCGAGCCGTTATTTTCCCGATTTGCATCGGGAAGGTAAATTGTCGTCATGGCAAACTGTTTGGCACACCATGAAATGGACGTTTTGGTTTGCTTTTTTCTGGATTATTTCCGTACCAGCATACGTGCTGGCAGGAGCGGGTGCGTTGTTGCATGGCGGCATTATCGCGCGTTACAACCAAAAGGTCTTCACACTCGATGCGCTCGCTGATCATGCGACACATGAGGAGTTCGAAACCATAGCCGAACGCCACAATATGAATTTGTTTGTCTTGGGCGTTGCGGTCACATTGCTTGGCGCGCTACCGACGTTTGTTTGGGTTGGCTCTGTATTGGGCTTGGCTTTGTTGCCCGTGACGGCTATTTTATCGGTGCTGACCTTTACCGCACTGTTTACTTATTGTGGTTTGGCGTACAGTTTATATTGCTTGCAGGCTTTGCAGGATTTACGTCAGGAGCAGGGTGCTGATGGGGCACAACCGTTACCGAGTGCGCCCGTAAAACCTATAACACCGATATCTACGTCCGTTTCTACCTCTGAACATAATGTTGCTAATGGCATAGTAGAAAATAGTACCACTCAGGAACCTAAATTATGAAATTCGGCTTAATGATAATTGGTGATGAGATTGTGCAGGGTACGCGTGTAGATGCTCATTTTCCAGCGATCAAGCAAATGCTGGCCGAGCGGGGGTTGCGTCTGGCGTGGGTGGAGTATGTGTGCGATGATCGCGCGGATTTGGTGAAGCGGCTCAAGCACAGTTTCGCTGAGTCAATACCTGTTTTGGTTACCGGCGGTATTGGCGCAACGCCGGACGATCATACGCGTCAAGCGGCGGCTGAGGCTCTGGGTTTGCCGATGGCGCTCAACTCCGAAGCCTTGACTTTGATTGATGTAGCAGCGCAAAAACGTGGTGAGACGGATTTGGAGAGTACGACGCATCAGCAGCGTCGGCAGATGGGGAATTTTGTGGTTGGTGCACAGTTGATTCCAAATGCTTTTAACGGTATTGCGGGATTTAGTATACAGCAGCACTATTTCATGCCGGGTTTCCCTGTGATGGCGCATCCGATGGTGGCTTGGGTTTTGGATACGTATTATCGTGACTGGTTTTTTAAGGATGGTTTTGCCCAGCGTTCGTGCATGATCTATGATTTGCAAGAGTCACAAATTACGCCGCTGATGGAGGCGGTTGAGCGTGATTACGCGGGAGTGCAAACGTTTAGTTTGCCGACGCTGGGGCACTATGGTGAAATCAAACGGTACAGCATTGAGCTGGGTGTAAAGGCTGAAGGTGAAGCTGCGACTTCATTGGACACAGCTTGGGATCGATTACTTAAACAGGTACAGGCAATTGGCGGACAATTGAGCTAATTTTACATCCTTTTCTCGAAAAGAAAAAAGGTTCAATGGGAGACATTGAACCTTTTTGTTTGAGCACTAAGGTACGAGGAAAAGACTCAGCCTTAGTCTTTCACCAGATACTGCAATTTATCCGTGCGTTTGGCCCACTCATCCGCATCCGGCAAAGCGCCTTCCATGCGTGAAATGGTTGGCCATTTTTTGGCTAATTCGGCATTCAATGCAATCATGTGTTGCTGATTGGCCGGAACGTCTTCTTCAGGCACGATCGCCTCAACCGGACACTCAGGGATACACACCGCGCAGTCGATGCATTCGTCTGGATCAATGGTCAGAAAGTTCGGTCCTTTTTTAAAGCAGTCAACCGGACATACGTCCACACAATCGGTGTAACGGCATTGAATACAGGCTTCGAGTACTACGTGGGTCATTTCAAATCCTCTGTTGGGTTGGGGCTGTTGTTGATTGGGTTGTCATTATAGTGGGTTTTTGTCCGTTGTGTTTTGTGTCTTTTTTGTGTTTCAAAAACACACCGAGCTACTCTTACTGATCTTGCGTATGGCGTGGCCGTTCGGCCAATGGTTTTTGCAATAAATCATGCATTTCATGCAGCATTTTTTCCGTGGTTTCCCAGTTCACGCAGGCATCGGTGACGGAACAGCCGTAAATGAGCTGTGAATGATCTGCGGGAATCGGCTGATTGCCTGACTCGATGAAGCTTTCAATCATTACACCGATGATGGAAGTGTTGCCTTCGCGGATTTGATGCGCTACATCCTTGAGCACCAGCGGTTGGAAATCGTGGTTTTTCCACGAGTTCGCGTGCGAACAATCAATCATCAGATTGGCTGGCAGCTTGGCTTTGAGCAAGGCTTTTTCTGCCAGCGAAACAGACACCGTGTCGTAGTTCGGTCGGCCACCACCGCCGCGCAGTACGGTGTGGGCATAGGCATTGCCGCGCGTGCGGATGATGGCTGTTTCGCCAGATTCGTTAATGCCCAAAAAGCTGTGCGGTGCTGATGCGGATAAAATACCATTGATTGCCGCATCCAGTGAGCCATCCGTCGCGTTTTTAAAACCCACCGGTGTGGACAAACCCGAGGCCATCTCGCGGTGGGTTTGTGATTCAGATGTGCGCGCGCCAATCGCTGTCCATGAAATCAAATCACCGTAATACTGCGGTGCGATCGGATCCAGTGCCTCGGTCGCAGCCGGTAAGCCCAATTCGTTCACGTCCAATAAAAATTGTCTGGCTTTACGCATGCCTTGGTCAATGTGAAACGAGTCATCCATATCAGGATCGTTGATAAAACCTTTCCAGCCTGTAGATGTGCGCGGTTTTTCAAAATATACACGCATCACAATGTACAGCGTGTCGCCCATCGCATCGGCCAACTGTTTTAAACGCCGAGCGTAGTCCAAACCAGCAATCGGATCATGAATCGAACAAGGGCCGACGATCGCCATCAGTCGATGATCGCGTCCGTCTAAAATGCTTTGTAAAACGGTGCGACCGGCTTCCACGGTGTGTGCGGCGGATTCGGAAAGCGGAGCCAATTGTTTGATTTCAGCAGGCGAGGGCATGTGTCCGATACTGGAAACATTTAAATTTTCGGTGCGGGAAGTGGGCATAACAAGATTTTTAAAGAAATACAGTGATTAATGAGCAGAAAGCTGCATTGTACGTGGCTGGCTGCGATGTGACAATCAATGCACGGATTAATCATGGCGAAGCTGTATTTTTGACGAGCTTTTGGGTGAAATGCTACAATCACTCCCATCAACCGAGGGGGCATTACAATAAAGGTGAATTATATCCAAGCGCCTCAAAATTATGCGTATTTCACCATTTTGGTGCGATTTTGATGGATATCCAATCATTTTGAATTCTTAATTTATGGCAGAATTCTCGTTATGCATATAATTTAAAATGAGTTTATGTAGTGGGCATTGAGATGAGATTTTTCATTGAAATGTTTCTTTAAATCAGGATTTAATTTTGTCACGGAAAGAAAAGGAAAAGGGGCTTACCATGAAAGAAGTTACAGCAATCATCAAACCATTTAAATTGGATGAAGTTCGTGAGGCGTTGGCAGAGGTTGGCGTCACTGGCTTGACTGTGACCGAAGTAAAAGGGTTTGGCCGTCAAAAAGGTCATACAGAACTGTATCGTGGCGCAGAGTACGTGGTTGATTTCCTGCCTAAAGTGAAAGTTGAACTGGTGATTGACGATGGTTTGGTTGACACCGCTGTTGACTCCATCATCAAAGCAGCTCACACGGGCAAGATTGGCGATGGTAAGATTTTTGTACGTACGATTGACGAAGTTATTCGTATCCGTACGGGTGAAACAGGCTCAGACGCGGTTTAATCATCATAATCAATCATAGTTTTAGTATGGCAGCCCAATGTCTTGATTGAAAATATTGGGTTGCTTTTTCTATTCAGTGCAATAAACATAAAATCTAAGCGAGTGGATCGCTCATTCGGTTATAATCAAAGCCCAACTGATTATATTATTTAAGTTTATTCATACGCTGAACCTCAGGGTGCTGTTGGTCGGCTGTCAAATGCTTCGCTTATGACCCCTGATTCAAATAGTTCTTCGTCATCATCTAATGCCCCAGATAGCGTTGCGGGCTCAGCTGTGCATTCTGCTTTTCCAAGCTTATCTGAAGGAAAAATAAGCCGTTCTGCATTTACATTCATTTTAGCAGCCTGTTTGATTGTCTTGGTTTCTATGGGCATGCGTCAGTCACTCGGATTGTTTGTTCAGCCTATCGTGTTAACCACCGGCTTGTCTATTGCCTTGGTCAGCTTGGCAATGGCGGTAGGGCAAGTGATGTGGGGCTTTGCTCAACCGATTGCAGGATTGTTGGCTGAGCGCTATGGTGTGCGCACAGTCGCATTGCTTGGGTTTGTCTTTCTGATTGGTGGCTTGTCCATTATGCCGCTCTTGCAGAATGCAACTGGAATTTTTCTGGTCTTTGGTATTTTATCGGCCATTGGTGCGGGTTTTACCAGTATTTCACTATTCATTGGTGCTGCGGTACAGATGGTTCCGGCGCAAAAAACGGGCTTTGTCTCGGGTTTAATTAATGCCAGTAGCTCTCTGGGACAATTTATTTTTGCACCTTTGGTTCAGTGGTTTCTCAGTATGTGGTCATGGGCGCTTGCAACAGCCAGTCTGGGTTTGGTCGCTTTAGCCAGTATGCCTTTATTGTACTGGGTGACGAATAAAACCACGGCTGCTATTGCAACTCAAACCGATGCCGCAGCCGCTTGCTGCGGTGTGGCCGTGCCTACAGAAAAAGTCGGGTTTCGTCATGCATGGAGTTCGCGCAATTACAGATTGCTGCACATAGGTTTTTTCACTTGTGGATTTCACGTTGCGTTTTTAGTGACGCATCTGCCTGGAGCGGTATCTATGTGTGGATTGCCCAGCACGGTTGCCAGTACTTCTTTGGCTGTAATCGGTTTTACCAATGTATTTGGTAGTTTGGCAGTTGGGCAGTTATGTCAAAAATTTTCGATGTCCAAGGTTTTGGGTAGTTTGTATCTGGTACGAGTTTTGGCTGTACTTGCTTACATTGTTGCGCCAAAAACGGAAGTTACATGGTATTTGTTTGCGGCCGTTTTAGGGACGACTTGGTTGGCCACTGTACCGCCAACTGCGGGGTTGGTTGGGGGCTTGTTTGGTTTACGCAACATCAGCACTTTATTTGGTTTGACGATGCTTTCTCATCAAATTGGTGCATTTCTTGGTGCTTATCTCGGTGGGGTTGCCGTTCAATATACCCATAGCTATGATTGGATGTGGTGGGCTGATGCGGGATTAGCTTTAGTTGCTGCATTTGCCAGTTTTGCAGTGAAAATGCCACGAGATTAATCTTGTTTTAGTCGGTAATATTAGCGAACATGAATATATAAAGCTCCTTTCGGAGCTTTTTGTTTTTATGGGTTTAATTTTCTTTAGATGACTGGCTCAAACCATAACGTACGAAGTTTTCAAGTGCTTGTGCTAGTTCTTCTGAGTCTTGTAAATTTTCGTGAATGGCCCAATAAGCAAAACCCTCAATAAGCGTTCCAAGCATGGGAGCTAAGTAGGGCATACTGTTTGATGTGTATGGTTGAAGTAGCAATCTTAATTTTTTATCAAATTGTGCATGGCGTTTGCGTTGGAAAGAAGGTCCACCACAGCGTAAGATTGAAAGTAGATGCGGTTCATTGAGCATCAGCCGGAAAATTTGAGACACTAAAGGAGGGTTTGGCACTTGTTCCGCACTCTTAATCAGGGGTTCTAACTTTTGCCAATAGGAGTCCAATAGGTCGTCAAATATGGCATCTAAAATTGCATTGGTGGATGGGAAATAAATATATATAGTTGGGCGCACAATATCTATTGCTGCCGCAATATCTCCAATAGTGACCTCTTCAAAGCCGCGTTGCGCGAATAATTCCAATGCGGTATTCAAAATCTGCTGGCGTCTGTCTTCCGGACGCATACGAGTACGAGTAGGCGTGTTTGTAGTCATGATGTTCTCCTGTGCAAATTTTACTACATAAAACACTAATGACTAACTGTCACTTGACTTATCAAGTCAAAACGTATAGATTCTAAATAAATGACTATGTGTCATTTATTTTCTGAAATTTGATTTTGAGGAGATTTAACATGGGCAATCTGGAAGCAAAAACTCATTGGAATTCCCAATCACTGGTCCATCTGATTGGCGGTGGTATTGGGTCTTTGTCCGCAGCAGCTTTTTTGATTCGTGATGCTGGCTTAAATGGCACACAAATTAAAATTTATGAACAGTTACAAATTGTTGGTGGTTCTATGGACGGAGCGAGTTCACCAACAGTGGATGGTTATGTGACGCGCGGTGGTCGAATGTTAGAGGATGAAGCGTACGTATGTTTGTGGAATTTGATGGAATCTATTCCGACATTGGATGATCCAAATCTATCTGTTCGACAAGAAATCATTGATTTCAACAAAATCGTGATTCCATATGCTAAAGCCCGCATAATTGATCATCAACATCAAATTGTAGATTCTGCTGATTTGGAATTTGATACCCAAGATCGGGTTGAACTTGCACGATTAGTCGCTTTGCCAGAACGCATCATTGGAGCGCGTCGAATCGAAGATTTTTTCTCTGAACACTTTTTCCAAACGAATTTTTGGGTCATGTGGTGCAGTATGTTTGCTTTTCAGCCTTGGCATAGTGCGATTGAGATGAAGCGTTATTTGTTGCGTTTTATGCAGGAAGTGCCGCGTATCCATACCCTAGCTGGTGTGCGCCGTACTAAATACAATCAATACGATTCGATTATTTTGCCACTACAAAAATGGCTGCAATCCCAAGGTGTACAGTTTGATTATGATGTGGTCATCCATGATGTTGACTTTGTCGAAAAGCCCCAAGGACGCTTCATCAGCGCGCTGCATCTGACGGAAAGGAAGCGTGAGTACACGATTTCTCTGGGTGAGCAGGATTATGCATTCATCACTTTAGGCTCTATGACTTCAGATGCTACGTATGGTAGCGATGACAAAGCCCCCGAACTACTTCGTGAGCCGCGCGATGGTGGATTTAAATTGTGGCAAAGCATTGCCTCTAAGGCCAAAGACTTTGGTCGTCCGAATACATTCTGCGGCAACATTGACGAATCTAAATGGGAGTCTTTCACGCTGACAATGAATGGAAGCTCATTGTTGAAGAGAATTGTTGATTTTAGTGGAAATGAACCTGGAACCGGAGGTTTAATGACATTCAAAGATTCACCTTGGATGATGTCGATTGTTGTGCCACATGCGCCGCATTTTCGCAATCAGCCAAAAGATGTGTATACTCTATGGGGTTATGGCTTATTTATCGATGAAAAAGGGCAATACGTTAATAAAAAAATGTCAGAATGTACGGGGCAGGAAATTTTGACTGAGTTGTTGGGGCAATTGGATTTTGATGATGTGGATGGTGAGATTCGCCGCACAACCCGCGTTACACCGGTGATGATGCCTTATATCACATCCCAATTCCAGCGTCGTGAAGTACAAGATCGACCTTTGGTGCTACCAGCTGAAGCCCGAAATTTTGCTTTTTTAGGGCAATATGTCGAGATTCCTGAAGACGTTGTATTCACAGTGGAATACTCAGTTCGCAGTGCGATGCATGCTGTATATGAGCTATTTGGTGTTGATCTACCAATCCCACCAATTTATCATGCTTTGGAGCATCCCGTTGTGGCATTTAAATCATTGCACACCATAATGACAGGTAAAGCCGACTGGGACGCGCGTTGATCTATGTCCTTAAAAGTTTTTATGGTTGAACGAAGTCCAGCTCATTCTGAGGTGGACTGATCTGCCCTCGTTTTAACGGACAGTTAAGCGGCTGATTTTAAGTTAGCC
>CAYZVI010000023.1:0-14757 GCA_964481695.1 uncultured Hydromonas sp.
GACAATTTCATTTCATTGATGATATCGTCCGGTGACGTTTTTTCGGTCAGAATTTTTTTCAATACAGAGTAACCGCCACGTGCCACGTAGCTGTCCAAATCCCAATTGGAGCCATTTAAACCCGCAAGAATTACCGGATTGATGTGTCGATCATGCAAACAGGTCATTTGGCCGACTCCTCTTTTAATTGCGCTAACAAGGCATCAATTTTTTCTGCACTCATGAAGCTGCACATTTTATGATTGTTATGCAGTAACACCGGTGCATCGCCACAAGCGCCCATACATTCACCTTCTTTGAGGGTAAACATACCGTCTTCTGTGGTTTCGTTAAAATCAATACCGAGTTTTTCTTTCAAATAATCACCTGCGGCCACACCACCACCCAATACACATGGCAGATTGGTACATACAGTAATTTTATGTTTACCGACCGGTTTTGTATCATACATATTGTAGAAAGTCGCCACTTCTTGCACAGCAATAGCCGGCATCTCCAGTACCTGTGCAACTTCCGCCATAACTTCTGGTGAAACCCAACCGTGCTCCACCTGCGCAATACGCAATGCGCCCATCACCGCCGATTGCTTTTGATCCGCAGGATATTTCGCTACTTCGACAGCGATTTGTTGTAGTGCTTGTTCTGATAACATCTTTAAGTGCCCCTGTTTACTGTCCTGAGTCCATCAACGGTCAATTTCACCAAACACAATATCCTGAGTCCCGATAATGGTCACCACGTCGGCCAACATATGACCACGGCTCATTTCATCCAACGCTTGTAAATGCGCATAACCCGGCGCACGGATTTTCAAGCGGTACGGTTTATTTGCACCATCAGACACCATGTAAATACCAAATTCACCTTTCGGATGTTCTACACCCGCATATGCTTCCGATGGAGGAATATGCATACCTTCAGTGAATAGTTTGAAGTGGTGAATCAATGCTTCCATATTGGTCTTCATGTCATTGCGGCTTGGCGGCGCAACTTTATGATCATCGACAATCACCGGACCCGGATTGGCTTTAAGCCATGCAATACATTGCGCCATGATTTTGTTTGACTCGCGCAATTCTTGCATACGCACCAAATAGCGATCGTATGAGTCACCGTTTTTACCAATAGGAATCGCAAAATCAAGCTTGTCGTAGATTTCGTAAGGTTGATCTTTACGCAGATCCCAAACGACACCCGAACCACGCAGCATAGGACCGGTGAAGCCCCACGCCTTAGCTCGTTCAGGCGTCACAATACCCACATCAACCAAACGTTGTTTCCAAATACGGTTGTCTGTTAACAATGTTTCGTATTCATCAATGTAACCAGGAAAACGCTGAGTAAAATCTTCCAAGAAGTCGAGCAATGAACCTTGACGATTGCGATTGATGCGATCCACGGATGCTTGGGAACGAACCTTAGTCTTTTTCAATTGTGGCATGCTGTCAGGCAAGTCACGCGCCACGCCACCTGGACGATAGTATGCGGCATGCATACGCGCACCCGAAACAGCCTCATAGGCATCCATCAAGTCTTCACGCTCACGGAAGCAGTACAAGAACGGCGTCATTGCACCCACGTCTAATGCATGTGCGCCGATCCACAACAAGTGGTTCAAAATACGCGTGATCTCATCAAACAAAACACGAATATACTGAGCACGTAAAGGCACTGTTAGATTGAGCATGCGCTCAATAGCCATACAATAAGCATGCTCACTGCACATCATGGACATATAGTCCAAACGATCCATGTACGGTAGTGCCTGAAGATAGGTTTTTTGCTCAGCCAGTTTTTCGGTTGCACGGTGCAGCAACCCAATATGTGGATCTGCGCGTTGAACAACCTCACCATCTAATTCCAACACCAATCGCAGAACGCCATGCGCTGCAGGGTGCTGAGGACCAAAGTTGAGTGTATAGTTTTTAAGTTCTGCCATGTTTCACTCGCTATTTTACTTGGCATTCTGGCCAAAGCCCGGTTCACGCACGATACGCGGCGTATTTTCACGCGGATCAATGGTTACCGGTTGATAAATCACGCGTTTTTGCTCAGTGTCATAACGCATTTCAACATGACCTGAAACGGGGAAATCTTTACGCAACGGGTGTCCAATAAAACCATAATCGGTCAAAATACGACGCAGATCATTGTGCCCCTCAAAGACAATCCCATACATATCAAAGGCTTCGCGCTCAAACCAGTCTGCCGCACTCCATACACACATCACACTCGGCACCACTGGAAAATCATCGTTTTCAGCAAAAACGCGCAAGCGCAAGCGTTGATTTTGAGTTACAGATAACAAATGCACAACCACTGCAAAACGACTCGGCCATCCACCGCCGTTATACTCCGCGTAATCAACACCGCACAAATCCAACATGAGATCGAATTTTAAATCTGCATGATCATGCAATTGACGCGCCACTTTGACGTAGTCAGACACAGGCACTTGCAAAGTCACTTCCGCCAATGCATCGGTGTAAATATAGGCATCACCCAAAATGCCTTTAATCTGTCGCAACAACTGTGCGCTACGCGATAACGGCGCAACTTCAACAGCTACTTCAGGATTTACAACTGCTTCGCTCATACGACACCTCGCGCCAACAATACGCTATTTGGAGATTTTTGTTTACGAATGATTTTATTTTGCAATTGGAAAATACCGTAGATCAGAGCCTCAGCAGTTGGCGGGCAACCTGGCACATAAATATCCACAGGCACAATGCGATCACAACCACGCACCACAGAATAAGCATAGTGATAATAACCACCACCATTCGCGCACGAACCCATTGAGATTACCCATCGCGGTTCAGCCATTTGGTCATAGACCTTACGTAATGCCGGCGCCATTTTATTGGTCAACGTACCCGCCACAATCATCACATCGGAGTGGCGCGGACTTGGGCGGAAAATCACACCAAAACGATCCAAATCGTAACGTGCCGCACCTGCTTGCATCATTTCCACCGCACAACACGCCAGACCAAAAGTCATCGGCCAGAGTGAACCGGTACGCGTCCAATTCATTAAATTTTCAGCAGTGGTTGTAATAAAACCTTGCTTTTCGATGGTTGTATCACTCATCAGACTAACCTCATTGCGGGCAAGTACCCACAGATTGCAACAAAACGAGACCCAAGAAAAGAAAAACGCCTGCGCGGGATCACTCCCACTCAAGCGCACCTTTTTTCCAGATATAGATGTAACCCAGTACCAATTCAGCCAAAAACACCAACATAACAATCAAACCATACAGCGGCGCTTCAGGAGTTGACAAATCTTTCAGAGAAATGGCCCAAGGAACCAAGAACGCGGTTTCCAAGTCAAACAAAATAAACAAAATCGCAACTAAATAGTAGCGCACATCAAAACGCATGCGTGTATCTTCAAATGCTTCAAAGCCACACTCGTATGGGGACAATTTTGCCGCATCCGGCTTACGAGGCCCCAAAAGAAAACCGATACCGACCACCAGCAAACCCAGACCCAGCGCTGCAAAAATAAACAGCAAGACAGGAACATAGTTGGTTAAGTTCATAATTATCTTCCCAAATAAAACCCGATACAACGCCAAAAACACAAACGACGCTGCTCTACTCTACACTCAAAACTTTGCATAAAAGTCTTGAGTCATTTTTTGGTGCCGACGACGAGACTCGAACTCGTACAGCCTAAGGCCACTACCCCCTCAAGATAGCGTGTCTACCAATTTCACCACGTCGGCTTTATTTCTGATTTCCCCAACCAAATGCACTACTTTGTCAGCAGCACATCAGAATTTATTGTGGAATTCCTTGGGTTGCATTTGGCTTAGCCGGCGCAACCGGTGCTGGCTGTTGCTCTTGTACTTTCACATTACTCAAATTCACCCCGTCGTTACCGCCATTTACAGACACTGGACTCACAACGAAAGAAAGAACAATCGTACAAACAACAAATAAAGTCGCCAACCAAGCAGTAGTTCTACTCAAAAAATTTGCCGAACCAGCCGCACCAAAAACAGTACCGGACGCACCGGAACCAAAAGCAGCACCCGCATCAGCGCCTTTGCCTTGCTGAACCAACACCAAGCCAATCACACCAATAGCAGACAAAACCTGCAACACAATCATTATCGTTTTCAGTAATTCCACTTGTTTTTATTCCTTACTTGAAACATTGCCAAACCATTTCGTGATTTGAACAATATTTCTTATATATTCACTCAGACCGACATTGTACGCCATTTCAATATGAAATCGACCTTATATTTTCTCTTATGCAGCGCGATAAATCGTTAAAAAATCCTGCGCTACCAGAGCCGCCCCACCGATTAGACCACCGTCCACATCAGGTTGAGCAAAAATCTCTTGTGCATTATTGGCTTTAACACTACCACCATATAAAACACTCATATTCTCCGCCATAGCGGCATCCAACTCACGCAATGCTACACGAATCCAAGCATGCACTTCTTGCGCTTGTTCTGGCGACGCTGTTTTACCCGTGCCAATCGCCCAAACAGGCTCATAGGCCAAAATACTACGCGACAAACCTGACACACCGATGACATCAGAAACCGCCTTGAGCTGACGCAACACCACCGCTTGCGCTTGACCAGCCTCACGCTCATCCAGAGTTTCACCAACACAAATCACCGGAGTTAAACCTGCATCCAAAGCCACTTGCGACTTCTCAGCCACCAGGGCATCGGTTTCACCATACAAACTACGACGCTCAGAGTGACCAACGATCACCATTTGCACCCCAAAATCTTGGAGCATGCCTGCACTCACTTCACCAGTATAGGCACCGCTGGCTTTTTCACTTAAATTTTGTGAACCATAAGCAATTTTGCTACCCGCCAAAGCCGCTTGCGCCTGCGCTAAATAGGGGTAAGGAACACAAACCGCCATACGAGCAGAGCTTTCCGCTTGGACACCCGCAATCAAATCACTCAATAATGTGGCGTTTGCATTCAAACTACCGTTCATTTTCCAGTTACCAATGACCCATTGCGTACGCATGATGCTCTCCAAAAAATTTTGAGGATGACCTCTAAGCGCCCCCATACCGATAATACGAAGACAACTTTGAAATTATACGCGGTTCATGTATTGGGGTCAACGTAAACACCCATGATTTCTACCGACTTTCGTACCAATTTCATAAGCAGAACAACCCAGATAAAGCCATTTATCGTGCATTCAATTGATTCTTCAGCAGTTTTATTCGCCACTCCACGATAAAACTAATTTACCGGTATGTTGATTGGATTCCATATATTCGTGCGCTTCTTTCACTTGTTCAAATTTAAACACGCGATGTACCATAGGTACTATTAGACCTTGTTCAATTTTAGGCCATACTTGATTTCGCAAACGTTGAGCCAGCTGGGCTTTGGTATCTGCCGTTTGAGGGCGCAAAAACGCTCCCGTCAACACAGCTTCTTTACCCATCACCTCATGAACCTTCAATTCCATGCGCGAGCCAGTTAAAAACGCAATCCAAGCAATGCGCCCCCTCTTCGCCAATACCTTCATGTCGCCAGCCGCAGTTGACGCACCCAACATATCGAGAATCACATCAACCCCGCTCCCCTCAGTCTTTTCTAATACCGCTTCAGCCCACTGATCGTCCAGCAGCACGAACTCATCGGCGCCCAATTGACGGCAAAAATCCGCTTTATTCATTTGCCTCAGGGTCACGATGACACGATGACCCAAAGCTTTTGCCAATTGAATCGCGCTGGCACCAATACCACTCGCACCTGCATGGATAAGCAGTGTTTCTGATGGGCGATAAAAACCAAGCTGCGCGCGTTCAAACACATTCAACCAAACGGTAAACAATGTCTCGGGCAAGCTCGCCGCTTGCGCCATTGTCCAATTTTTAGGAACTGGCAAACACTGACGCGCATCGGCCCAAACATATTCGGCATAGCCACCGCCATGCGTCAAAGCACAAACTCGATCGCCGACTTGCCATTCACTTTCACCTTTAATCTCAACCACTTCACCCGCAACTTCCAAGCCCAACAACGGCGAGGCATCTTTAGGCGGCGCATATAAACCGCTGCGTTGCAGCACATCCGGTCGATTGATTCCTGCCGCATGAACGCGAATCAACACCTGTTGTGTCAAATTAGGCCACGGCGACGGTCGCTCAACCCTATCAATTCGCAATACATCCGCACCGCCAGCACCGTCACACACCACCGCACGCATTTGATTCATATCTCCTCCTACAAACTATTTATTTGGATAAAAAAGATTCTTTGACCAGCCATCCATTTGTCGAATTTGCTGATCATGCCAACGACTCAAGAGCAGCGCTGCCGATAGCGCACCCAATAGCGCAAAAGCCATATCCGACTGCGTATCCCAGACATAACCTTGAGTGCCAAGAAATTCATCCGCCCCCTGTCCCAACAGCACCGCAGCCAACCACTCAATTAACTCATACATAGCACTAACGGTCATTGCCACACAGATTGAAAAAAAGCCCGCAGCACGATGCCCATTAACCCAATTCAGACGCAACATCAGCTCGCGCGCGGCCAAAGCAGGCACTAAGCCCTGCATAAAATGACCGATTTTGTCATACGGATTGCGTGATAACTCAAATGTTTCTTGCAACCAAAATCCCAACGGCACACGCGCATACGAATACGCGCCGCCCAAAATCAGAACCAGCGCATGCAAGGTTATCAAACCATACAGCAAACCAGTCCACGTAAAGGAACGACGCGTTAGCCACAGTAAAGGGAAAATTATAACAACAGGAAAAACCTCCATCCACCAAGTCACTCGATCATACGGTTGAATTGCCGAGATCAACAATGCCAAAACCACCAGCAAACTGCCGGTCATTAACACGAAGCGAGAAATCAAAAACGGCCGGTGCACACTATCTCCTTATCGATTACACGCCGTCGCGTTAACTGGGTTAATATTCAAAGGCCATTTGCACTTAAAATCAACTGCACCGCCAACTTAATTCCAAAACCAAGCACGCCCATCATCAGCGCAATTAACATCACCATCAGACCATACTTACCCGCTTTACTCTCATGTGCCAATTGAAACACAATAAAAAACATAAACGCAATCAAGCCGCCCACCCCTAAACGCACGGCCCATGTAGCAAATTCTGCTTCAGACATAACTCTCCCTAACGCCGCATCATCCGCACAGCTCTATCAAAACTCCCGCAATCAACCATGAGGCTTTGCTTTTTTCAACCAAGCGGCCAGCATATGCGGCTGCAACGCATCATATGCTTCAAACGGCTGGTGAATCCACGGACTGTTTTCCAAAAAGTCCACGCAGTAATCCGGTTTGGACGCCAAATCATCTGACGCATGACCTTTACGCCACAACACCGCCGAACGCACATCGCTAATTGCCGGATAAAACTCTTTCAAATGCGCCTTAACCGCAGCCAGCGTCACACCCGTATCAATCAAATCATCGACCAGCAACACATTTCCACCCAACTCACCCTGCGTCATCGTGATGTTTTTAGCAATATCCAGTGCGCCCTGAACCGTACCAATAGATTCGCGATACGAGCTGGTTGAAAGCACAGCCAAAGGCTTATCAAAAATACGGCACAACACATTACCGGCAACCAAACCACCACGCGCCAAACACAATACCACGTCAAAATGCCAGCCTGACTCATAGATTTGCAGCCCCAAACGCTCGATCATGCGGTGATAGCCTTGCCAATCAATATACAAATCGGTTTCCGTATTTTGTTGTAATGTCATTTTGCTTCCCCTTACGGTTCTATGTGTGAGTTTATAAAAATTGAAAGGGCAAATTGTAAGCCATTTCACTTTAAAAATGCTTACAATCTCGCAAGCCAATATAAATACGTGTATCGAATGGAACAACTCGAATTCTTTGACCTACCCAACCCTTGCAAAGGGGTATGTGAATCCAATGCGCAAGGCCTGTGCAAAGGCTGCTTTCGCAAACGCGAAGAGCGCCAGTATTGGCAACATCTCACCACCGCGCAGCAATACTGGGTGCTCAGGCTATGTCGGATTCGGGAAATAAAACACTTGCGCGCGCAAATGAATGAGACAACAGAACCGATACCGGATGATCTGCAAAGTGATTTGTTTGGAGATTAAGTCAGCTGTAACAAAAAAAAACGCCATCATGAGATGGCGTTTTTAATTTCATCTGAAGCTAAGCTTAACCCAGCAACAGTTTTTTAGACTTATTGATGGTATGTACACGATCCGGCCCTGTCGACACGATATCAATCGGTACGCCGCAAACCTCTTCAATACGATTCAAATAAGCGCGTGCATTTTCTGGCAATTGATCCCACTCAGTTAATCCAAATGTAGAATCTGTCCAACCTGCGAACGATTCGTATACGGGCGTACAACGCGCCACTTCATCAGAGCCTCGCGGCAATAAATCAACGCGTTTTCCATCAATTTCATAACCTACGCACAGCTTAATTTCCGGCAATCCATCCAATACGTCCAACTTCATCATCGCCAAACCACTCACGCCATTGATTTGAATCGAACGTTTCAGCGCAGCCGCATCAAACCAACCGCAACGACGCGCACGACCCGTTACCGAGCCAAACTCTTTACCCACTTCCGCCATGTGTTTACCATTGGCATCATTCATGCCTTCCGCGTTGTACAACTCGGTTGGGAATGGACCTGAACCCACGCGCGTGCAGTACGCTTTGGTAATACCCAAAATATAATTCAAGCGCGTTGGCCCGACACCTGCACCGGCGGCTGCCGCACCTGCCACACAGTTAGAGCTGGTGACAAACGGGTAAGTGCCATGATCAACGTCCAACAAAGTGCCTTGTGCACCTTCAAACAACAAACGTCCGCCTTTGGCTTGAATGTCGTACAAAGTCGCCGAAACATCATCCACCATCGGTTTGAGCTGATCGGCGTAGGCCAAAGCCTCATCCAAGGTTTTTTGATAATTCAAAGCCTCTGCGCCCAAATACTGGGTCAACATAAAGTTGTGGAAATCCAAGGTTTCTTTAAGCTTGGCGGCGAACAATTCCTTGTCAAACAAATCCTGCACACGCAATGCACGACGCGCCACTTTATCTTCGTACGCCGGGCCAATACCGCGACCAGTTGTACCAATTTTTGCTGAGCCACGTTTGGCTTCGCGCGCTTGATCCACCGCAATGTGATACGGCAAAATCAGCGTGCACGCCTCTGAAATGCGCAAACGCGAACGCACATCCACACCAGCTGCTTCTAATTCGCCAATCTCTTTGAACAAAGCCTCAGGCGACAGAACTACGCCATTACCAATAAAACACGGCAAGCCCGCATGCATAATGCCCGATGGGATCAAACGCAAAACGGTTTTATGACCATTGATGATTAATGTGTGTCCTGCATTGTGTCCCCCTTGAAAACGCACCACGCCCTGCGTTGATTCACTCAGCCAGTCGATGATTTTGCCTTTACCTTCATCGCCCCACTGTGTACCGATCACGACCACATTGCCTTGTGCATTTGCTTGCTCGTTCACTTTTTGACCTGCACTCATCGTATTTCCTTCAGTATAAAATTCAATTCGAAACTCTCATCACGCTTGAGCTTTCACAACCCAAACATCATGCTCAAGCACCAACGCTCGATCACAAACAAACTCATCCTCTTCGTGCGCGCAGCCTTCCGGCAGCGGAATCACCACTTCGCCCTGCGCGCGCAACTGCGCAATCTTGTTCAGCAAAGCCGCATCAAACCCCCAAGGCGCAGCAATCGCACTTTTTGCTGGAATCGTTGGCAAAACCTCCGTAATCTCACGCAAATCCAGCGAAAAACCAGTTGCCGGCCGCGCACGACCAAAACGCTCACCAATGCGATCATACCGACCACCACGCGCAATCGCGTTCGGCATACCCGCGCAATACGCGGTAAACATCACACCGGTGTGGTAGCTATAACCGGTCAAATCAGCCAAGTCAAACTGCACCACACCATCCGTATCCAATTTTGCCAAAATAGCCAACTCATCCAATGCTTGGCTAATCCGCTCATTCTGAGGTAAAACCGCACGTGCACGCGCCAACACTTCAACACCACCGTACAAATCCAACAGCACCAACAACGCTGCTTGCACCGATTCAGGATAATCCTGCGCACACACGCGCAACGCTGCCGTATCCTTAGCCTGCAAAGCAGCGTACACCTGCTCCGAGTTTTTCAACAGCACACTAGGAACTTCAGCCAAAATCGCATGCACGATCTGCGCATGCGACACATCCAAACGTACGCCTGGCAAATTCGCATATTTCAAAGCCTCAATTAACAGCGTCTGAATCTCAGCATCTGCCTCCAAGCCTTGATGACCGTACAACTCCGCCCCCACCACCAAAGGTTCGCGTGAAGTCAACAAACCTGCTGCCTGCGCATGAAACACCGAACCGAAATAACACAGCCGCGTCACGCCGCTGCGATTAAGCAAATGCGCATCAATACGAGCCGCCTGCGGCGTCATATCCGCACGAATCGCCAACGTACGACCAGTGGACTGATCCGCCCACTTCACCGTGCGCAGATTCAAATCATCGTCCTCATCATCCAGCAAGGCATCGGTGTACTCCACCAATGGCGGAATGACCAGCTCATAGCCGTAGCGTTTGAATACATCCAGCAGACCGCGTCGCAAAGCCTCTAATGTCCGCGCCTGGCGCGGCAAAACATCAGAAATCTGATCGGGCAAAACCCAAGCGTTTTTACTCATTAATCCTGCATCCTTAACGTTCCACCATATCATCAGACATGGACAAACGACACAAAAAAACACGCCTTCAAGTATATGTGAAAAGGCGTGTTCTATTCGTTATGGCCAATTATTCCAACCAGCCGTGTGCTTTTCAGCCGTATTTTACGGGAAAAAAGTAAGCTTTGGTAAGAAAAATCCACCCTGAGTAAATTATCCCTATTTGCCCACTCATTTGCGTAATTTTGCAAACGCCGCTGCCATTGCGGTCTGACTACTGTCTGCTGGTTTGCGATCAAAGGATTTACGCTCGCTTCCGCGTGACAATGAAGATGATGTTCGTTTATTAGCCGATGAGGCGCGATTAGCCCCAGCAGAAGCCGCACCCGGTTCATCATCCAGACGCATACTCAAGCCAATGCGTGCCCGTGCCACATCGACCTCCATGACTTTGACCTTGACCAACTGACCGGTTTTGACCACCTCACGCGGGTCTTTGACGTAGGTGTTGGACAGCGCCGAGATGTGTACAAGGCCGTCCTGATGCACGCCGATGTCGACAAACGCGCCGAAATTCGCCACATTGGTAATCACGCCTTCGAGCACCATGCCTTCGCGCAGGTCTTTGATATCCTCCACACCGTCGCTGAAGGTCGCGGTTTTGAATTCACCACGTGGATCGCGGCCGGGTTTTTCCAGCTCGTTGAAAATATCTTTGACCGTTGGCAGACCGAATTGCTCATCGGTAAACTCGCTCGGTGACACGCCATGCAGCGCCTCTTTTGCGCCCATCACGTCTTTGATGGTTTTTTGAATGCGGCTCAAAATACGCTCGACCACCGGATACGCTTCGGGGTGAACGGCAGACGCGTCCAGCGGATTGGCCTCGGTATGTTCGGTTTGACCATTGATGCGCAAAAAGCCGGCGGCTTGCTCAAAAGTTTTTTCGCCCAGACGCGGGACTTTTTTCAGCCATTGACGGTTGACAAACGCACCATTGGCTTCGCGGTATTCGACGATGTTTTTCGCCAGAATGCTGTTTAATCCCGACACGCGTGCGAGTAACTGCGCCGAAGCGGTATTCACGTCTACGCCGACTGCGTTTACACAGTCCTCAACCACCGCATCGAGCGCACGCGCCAGCTCGCGTTGATTCACATCGTGTTGGTATTGGCCGACGCCGATGGATTTCGGGTCGATTTTGACCAATTCAGCCAGCGGGTCTTGCAGACGGCGGGCGATTGACACCGCGCCGCGCAACGATACGTCCAAATCGGGGAATTCTTTCGCAGCCAGCTCGGACGCGGAGTAGACCGACGCACCGGCTTCGGACACGACGATTTTTTGCACGCCATTGCCAACGATTTTGATCACGTCTGCGGCGAGTTTTTCGGTTTCGCGGCTGGCCGTGCCGTTGCCAATGGCAATCAGGCTGACGCCGTGCTGTTTGACCAGTTTGAGCAGGCTATTGAGCGAGCCGTTCCAGTCGTTGCGCGGCTGATGCGGATAGATGGTGTCGGTCGCCAGCAATTTGCTGGTCGCGTCGATCACCGCGACTTTCACGCCGGTGCGGATGCCCGGATCGAGGCCGATGATCGCCTTGTGCCCTGCCGGTGCGGCAAGCAGCAGATCACGCAGATTTTTGCCAAACACATTGATCGCCTCGGTTTCTGCGGCTTCGCGCAGCGTGCCGAGCAGTTCGGTTTCTAAATGCAATTGCAATTTCACGCGCCACGCCCAGCGTGCGCAGTTGAGCAAAAAGGCATCGGCGGCGCGGCCTAAATCTTTAATGTTAAACTGCTGCGCGATCAGTTCCTCACATGGATGGGGTTTTTGCGCTTCCAGTGCCTCGTCCAGCCCCAAACGCACGCTCAACACGCCCTCGTTGCGCCCGCGGAACATCGCCAAAGCACGGTGCGACGGAATACCGGCGTAGTTTTCGGAATAGGCGAAGTAGTCTTGGAACTTCTGCCCTTCGGCTTCCTTGCCTTCGACCACCGTTGCGTAGACCACACCGTTTTTGTTCAAATACGTGCGCAGCGTCGCCAGCAGTTCCGCGCTCTCGGCGAAGTTCTCGGCCAGAATATCACGTGCACCGTCCAAAGCGGCTTTGGTATCGTTGATATTCGCTTCGGCGTTGAAATACTTCGCCGCCTCGGTTTCGGGATCGAGCGTCGGATCGGTCAACAATGCCAGTGCCAGCGGCTCCAAACCCGCTTCACGTGCAATTTGCGCGCGGGTACGGCGTTTCGGTTTATACGGCAGGTACAAATCCTCGAGTAGTTGTTTCGTCATCGCCGCATCTATCGAGGCGTGCAATTCCGTGGTCAATTTACCCTGCTCATGAATGGATTTCAAAATCGCCGCGCGACGCTCCTCCAATTCACGCAGATAACGCAAGCGTTCGTCCAGATCGCGTAACTGCGTGTCATCCAAACCGTTGGTCACCTCCTTACGGTAACGGGCGATGAACGGTACGGTCGCGCCCTCATCGAGCAACTGCACCGTCGCAGCCACTTGCGCGACACGAATTCCCAAATCGCTGGCGATTTGGGGGATAATACGAGCCTTCAAAACCATTTGCTCGTCGGCGACGTCCAGATTGGCCAAAACCGGCGCTTCTACAGATAAATTGGTGACAACACTCATCGGCACTTCCGTATATGTTATTAAAAAACAAAAACTTAGCTGATATGAACTGCGCTGAAACAGTACATAATACTGCTCGCAACGCCGTGCAACCCGCTTCAAAAATAGCCTCGTATTGTGCCACACTTTGCAGCGCATTACTGCTTTTGGGTTGTGCAAATGTCAGCTCACAGACACAAAATACCGTTGTGAATGATCCGCTGTCGCCGCAAAACCTAAGCGCGCGTACCGCAGTTATTGCCAACCTCGCCCAGGCACAGCAAATGGAGCAAGCCGCCATCGCGCGCCAAAATGCTGCCGATGCTGCGCTCAAAACCGCACAAGCGAACTGCTACCGCAAATTTTTCGTCAATCGTTGTTTGAATCAACAGACCGACATCCGCAATCAGATTTGGGATCAAGCGCAAATCGAACGCAGCGCAGCGCGTCTGTACATCCGCCAGCACGAGGCCGAGCAGCAACGCATCGCGCTGATGCAAAAAATCAACGTATATCAAAAGCAAGAAGCTGCCAAAGTAGCCGAACGCGCGCGCAACGTCGCCGAGTACAACGCCCGCCAAAAAGCCCACACGGAGAAACTCGCACAAGCTCAAGCACAAGAAGCAGCTCAAGCGGCACAACGCGCACAGAACGTCGAAGACTTCAATGCCAAAGTCAAACGCATCGAGGAAATCAAAAAACAACGCATCTTGAAAGCCCAACAAGCTGCTGAAAAAGCAGCTCAATCGGAAAATTCACAGTAAACAGCACAAAGGGGCAAAATGAGAGCGCATTTATGGCAAAAATGGTCGATGGCTGGGATGACCGTACTAAGTTTAGTAGGCTGCGCACATACAGCCAATCACACCCCAAAAGATCAGCCCCAAACCGATACACCATCCGAGTCAGCGGGTAAAGCAGAGACTTCATCCATACTGAAAGCCAAACAGCTACAAGTCATGCTGCGTATCTATCAGTCTACCGACGATATGCTCAACTACTGCGCTCATATTCCTGCAAAACAATATGCACAGCACCAAAAAGTAGTTAAAGATTTTTGGAGAACCTATCCCAAGCAACATCAGTTATACCTATCCTCACCCTATTATGCTGAGCTCAAAGAACATCTAAACACCAAGCCCAATTTATTTGAATACACGCCCGAGGTTTACCAAAAAGAATGTAAATACTACCAAAATGCTCTGCAATCATGGATGAAAGATACTCAAAGTGTTGAGTACTATTTTAGTGTTCTTGAACAGCAATAGCCCTAAAACACATCCACACCACTATTTTCTAACTCAAGCATATCTCAGCAGTGTCTTCATTAACTTTACCCTTTGAGCAACAGCACCAACTCGAACAAATCTTCGCCGAGGACGGCTCGCTCGCACGCGCA
>CAYZVI010000024.1:0-14555 GCA_964481695.1 uncultured Hydromonas sp.
TTCACCTGGCCGTATACGAAAAAAGCTCCCGATGGGGAGCTTTTGAATTTGGTGGCGAATCAGGGACTCGAACCCCGGACCTGCGGATTATGATTCCGTCGCTCTAACCAACTGAGCTAATTCGCCATGAGTTTTAAATTATGCAGGTGTTTTAATGTCTTGTCAATATATCTCTGTGATTTTTACAAATTTTATTTGGGAGTTTTTTCTCAAAGGATTTTTTATGAATCCTGATTGTTCTTGCTTGTATCGATGATCTGACTGATACTGCCTTCGACACTGCGTGTCAAACTGCTGCGGATGATGTCATAAAAGCTGGTGTAGGTAACCGCATTGACCATCGCATTGAATAATACCCATAGCCCCATGATGATGAACATCATGAAAGAAGGTGAGTGCATACCTAATGCAGAAACGATGACTCCAAGTGCACCAAATACGCTGAATAATAAGATGACGGTCAAGCCAATAGGCAGAATGTTGATAAATATGGTACGAATGGATAACCATACGGCTTGTGGTGCTTGTGCATTTTGCCATATTGCAAATAGCGGTGAATACATCAAGAGTGTTTGAATCAGCAGCGAGCCAGCGATCATCATGCCGAAAGCTAAAAACAAACCTTTTTGTTGCATTAACTGTGCCAAAACTTCCTTGGATTGTGTGCGTAAAGTTTCGAGATTGTTGATGTCTTGCAGGTCAACTATCTTTTTGAAGGACTCATTGAGCGCGGCTTGATCAATAAATGTTTGGCTAACGAGAAACAGCCCAAACAGTACCGTTGCGTAAATCAGCCCGAGGCTGAGTAAGCGATTGCGTACCGGATTGAACAATGGGGTAAAAATAGACAGGGGAGAAGTATTGTCCTGAATGCGAATGCTTTGGCATACATCGGCCATACCAAACGCGAGGGCTGGCGCAATCAGTAGGAATAAGACGATTCCGATGCCAGGCAATATTCCTGTGAGCATCATTTCCACGAAGATGATCCAAGTGCTGGCCAGTACCATGACCAATGGCTGAGCTTTGATTAAGGTGATGGCGTTTTTCAGCCAAGTGAAGGCATGCGAGATTGGCACGCGCATGATTTTCAACGGGACGATGAGGGTATCTTGTGGTGTTTGAGGCATTCGCTCGGGCTTTCTTAAATCCAGATCAATTTGTTGGTCGACATCGCACGACGCAGTTTTAAAATGCGTTCGAAATGCGTCGGGTCTTTCGGTGTGAGCATTTCTGCCGAACGGGTTCGATAATAGTCATATAGGCGCGAAATCCAAAAACGCAAGGCCGCCGCGCGTAACATCATGGTCCAAGCATTCTTATCCGCATCGTTTAACGGCTTGACGGCATGATAAGCGTGAAGCAATGCACTTAAATGCTCTTGTAAAAATTCGCCGCTGGCACGGTCGATGCACCAGTCATTCGCTGTCACTGCTAAGTCAAATAAGAAGCGATCCACACCGGCAAAGTAGAAGTCAATAAAGGACGGAGTATTTGGATCGGCAAAAAGTACGTTGTCTACGAATAAATCGCAGTGTCCTGCACCGGTCGGTAATGCGCGGTATTGTTCTGTTTTTGCAAACGAGTCCTGAGCGTAAACTTCATCATGCAGCAGTTCAGCGATCGGTTCAGGCAAGAACTCTTTAACTTTACTTTCCATCTCCAGCCACCAGTCCAAGCCGCGCAGATTGGGTTGCGTACCTTTGAAATCCGACACGGCCAAATGCATCTGTGCCAAAGTGCGACCAACGCTGGCGCAGTGCGCGGGTGTTGGTTCATGGTTATCTTTGCCAGCTAATTTCGATACCAAGCATGCGGGTTTACCCGCTAAAGTGCGGAATAATGCGCCACTCCCATCAGCATATGGCCGTGGAACAGGCAGGCCTTTCAGAGCCAGATGTTGCATGAGCTCGAGGTAGAACGGCAGTTGTTCTGCTTTGAGTACTTCAAAAATTGTCAGCACATACTCGGTCTCAGTACCATTATGATTCAGCGTGACAAAGAAATTTGAGTTTTCAATACCGTTGGCAATGCCCTTGTATTCGACCAATGAGCCTAAATTCAGAGGAGCGAGCCATTGCGCGAGTTGTTCTTGAGTAACCGGGGTGAATACTGCCATAGGTTTGGATAGGGTAATTATGCTGAATAACAGCAAGTCAATAGATAGTAGATAGGACGCATTTTAACAAACTTTACCGCTGCCTTCTGATACTTCGAGTCGTTAATTAAGCGTACAGTACAAAGGCACGCCATAGCGTGCCTCGAGTGTGACATTGATGATATGACGCTCTGTGGTAATTACAGTTGCAGCATTTGCGCACGTTCGAGATCGGTCGGCGCAAATCCACGCTCTTCATAGAAATCGAAGATACTGTTGACGATGAATTGCGGGTCATCGGTAATTTTGACCAGATCTAAATCACCTTCGCTGATCAGGCGATTGCTTAATAGCTGCTCACGCACCCATGACCACAGGCCAGTCCAAAATTTTGAGCCGTATAGATAAATCGGCATCATTCGGCTTTTGCCCGTTTGAATCAGAGTCAGCGCTTCAAATAACTCATCCATTGTGCCAAAGCCACCGGGCATCACTACATAGGCGGTGGCGTATTTAACGAATGCGACTTTACGTGAAAAAAAATGACGGAAATTAATCGATACATCTTGATAGGGATTGCCCGATTGCTCATGTGGCAGCAAAATATTCAGGCCGACCGACTGACCTTTACCGCCAAATGCGCCTTTATTGGCTGCTTCCATAATGCCTGGACCACCACCTGAAATAACGCTGAATCCTGCGTTCGACAGCAGTCGAGCCAATTCTTCGGTTTTTTGATAATAGATATTATCGGGCTTGAGTCGTGCGGAGCCAAAGATACTGACAGCAGGGCGGATATGCGAGAGCTGTTCTGCTGATTGTACAAATTCGGAAATGATGCCAAAAATATGCCATGACTCACGCGCCTTGGTCATGGTGATGCGTTCTAATTCAGTGTTTTCGTAACCGCTCAATGTTTTAATGTCTTTGCGGGCATTTTGGTTCATGCGCCATTCCTTATTTCTTGTTGTTGGGGAAGGTGATTAAAATGACAAACGTATTGTACGCGATGTCGTGCAGAGTTTGCCCGAAGGATGTGTACTGTGTGTGTATTCTTGATATTTGTTTTCCATTTAAATGATTCGAGGCAAGATCTTGATTTTATGATATAATCTACCTTCTCGATAACATTGAGTTATAGAGCTAGTTTCATCGTCCCCAGTCTTTTGCGCCTATTTTGTATTAGCTTTGTATCATTTAGGGCGACTTTTCCTTCATTGTGAAGTGTCTATTCTGACGGTCGATGGTTATTTACCCCGTCAGCGCACCGAATTTCCTTTTGCGTTTTTGCCCAGCGACTTGAGCCGCCGGCGGCATTGCGCGTGCGTGACATTTCATGGAATCTTATGACGACATTAGTAGAAAACGGCACCATCTCATTTGCAGAGATGGGCTTGGCAGAGTCTTTATTAAATAGCATTAATGTATTAGGCTACACTCAACCGACACCCGTGCAAGCGGCCTTAGTTCCCGTCGCGTTGCAAGGCGGTGACTGGATTGTCGCGTCGCAAACGGGTAGTGGTAAAACCATGGCATTTTTATTGCCGACTGTGCAAAAAATCACTGATGCAATGGCCTCAGGCAGTAATAATCCAGCCAATGCACCGATGGCGCTGGTGCTCTGTCCGACGCGCGAACTGGCGCAGCAGGTTGCATCTGATGCCATCAACTTGATTAAAGGTACACGCGGTATTCGCGTGGCGACTATTGTTGGTGGTACCTCGTATTTCAAACAAAAGCAAGGCTTGAAAGGTGCGCAATTGGTTGTGGCGACACCGGGTCGTTTGCTCGACTGGGTGGAGCAGGGCGGTATCAGCTTGGCTCGTTTGCAGACTTTGGTGCTGGATGAGGCCGATCGTATGCTGGATTTGGGCTTCTCTGACGAAATTAATGCGATTGCCGATGCGTGCGAACACCGCGAACAAACTTTGATGTTCTCCGCAACCTTCACGCCGCGTGAAACACGTTTGGCCGAAAAACTCATGGTTGAACCAAAGCAAATCATGCTCGCCAGCGTGCAGGAAAAACACGAAAACATCACCCAGCATCTGCATTGGGCGGACAATTCACACCATCAGCATCAACTGCTGTTGCACTGGTTGGCCGATCCGAAACTGGATCAGGCGGTGGTCTTTACGTCCACTCAGGTGGATACCGATCGTTTGGCCGATGAATTGGTCGCGTTGGGCATTTCCGCAGCATCACTTCATGGCGCGATGCCTCAGATGGTGCGTAATCGTCGTCTCGAGTCCTTGCGCAAAGGTCGTATTCGCGTGCTGGTGGCGACCGATGTTGCTGCGCGTGGTATTGACGTACCGAGCATTACGCACGTCTTCAATTACGGTTTGCCGATGAAGGCCGAGGACTATGTGCACCGCATTGGCCGTACCGGTCGTGCGGGACGCGAAGGTGTGGCGGTGACATTCGCGCAGCGCGACGACTCATTCAAAATTCGTCAGATCGAGCGCTACATCAATAATCGCATTAATGTGACGCAGATCAAAGGTCTGGAACCACAAATCTCGCATGAGGATTTCAAAGCGAACAATCAGCGCAAACGCAATGGTAAAGGGGGTGGCAAGCGTCCTTTCGGCAGTAATGAGCATAAAGGCGCGCCACGCGAGCGTCGTGAATACCGTGGTGATAAATTTGCGGGTCAATCACGCAATGAATCTCGTGGTGAGTCACGCGTTGACTCGCGCGGAGAACAACGTGGTGATAAATTCGGCGGTGAAAAACGCGAGTTTCGCGGTGAATCACGTGCTGAGTACCGAGGTAGTGAGCAACGTCGCTCTGCGCGCCCATTCAAAGATGATTTCTCAAGCGCCACTGGTGAATCACGCGCTCGTCGTGATCATCGAGATCATCGAGATCAGAGTGGATCTGATTTCAAAAAACCTGCTTCAGGCAACTTTTTTGGTAAATCATATGCTAAAGGTTTTGTGGATAAAGCACATACCGGCAGCGGTGCAGGTCGTGGTCGTGATCGTGATCGTGATCGTGATCGTGATCGTGATCGTGATCGTGATCGTGATGCGCACGGCAGCCGTGCTGGTGGTCGTGGTGCACCATCGGCTGGTGCGCGAGCAGGCGCATCATTGGGTGCAAAACCGCGTGCGAAAAGCAAACCAAATTTCAGATAATCAGGTAGTCGATTTTTTCAGCAACCCTCTGTTTATCAAGGGGTTTTCATTTTGTATTTAAGGCTTAATTTTTTTTTGACAGAAACAAGTTATCGTAGGAATAATTAAAGTTGCGTTGGGTTTTGTTTTTATATTTTCAATAATGACTGAAATAACTGTTGTAAATACAGCAAAAAAATTGCCGGTTTATATTTTTAATGTATTTAGATATAAAAAACCATTCAAAAATAATGGTTTTTTAGGTATGATGCCAAATATGGATTAAATATGTCCTATGTTTTAAGGCGACAGATGCCGGTTAATCAGTGCTTTCTAAAATAACGGCATGGTTCGCAGAGACTTTAAACCGCTCTCAAAACCCTTCGATACATGAGGGTATGAGTTCCAATATAGGAGTTAATGATGCAAGCTTTGCATGATTTTTGGGTTTATGTGCCGCCAGCCATGCGTTATGTGGTCATTGCTTTGGTTATTTTTGCAATCGCAACAGCAATTGCAGTAGTTAAATTGTTGAACAAAAAATAATTTACTATTCAATCGTTGGAACAGGTCTTGACCGATTTAGATTAAATTAGATCAAGGTTTTTTTCTCGAGGTGAAGTTAAAAAGGTCAGCTATATGCTGACCTTTTCGTTGATTGGCAGCAATTTTAAATTGGAACTGCTTGTTTGAATGTGTCAAAAACGGGGATATCCAATTGTTGCTGTGCCAGTGCTTCTTGCACGGGTGTGCCTTCGTTGTAACCATAGCTCAAAATAGTGCATGCACACCCCGCCGCTTGGGCTGCCAATGCGTCGTTCATCGAGTCACCCACCATCAGTGCTTGTGCAGGTGCTGATTTTAAGTGATCCAATGCATATTCAAGTGGAGCCGGATTGGGTTTTTTGAAGGGTGTTGTGTCGCCGCAAACCACAACATCAAATAATTTTTCCCAGCCGAATTTCTTGACCAGTGGAATCGAGAATTCAGAAGGTTTGTTGGTCACAATTCCCAAACGATATCCCTTCGCATGTAATTGCGTTAGGGCAGCAGTTACGCCATCGTACTCAACCGTATGAGTGCCATTGATTTCGTGATAATACTTAGCAAAGTGCGCATAGGCATTATCAATGTCGAATGAGGCATCATTTTCGATAACTTCGCGCAACGCTCGGCGAATTAAATTGATTGCGCCGCGCCCAACCATCGCGATGGCTTCATCGCTGGGCAAAGCAGATAAACCATATTCAGCACGTAAATTATTGACGGCAATAGTCAGATCGGGTGCGGTGTGCAATAACGTGCCATCCAGATCAAATAAAATTGCTTGAATGTTCGAGTCAGACATGTTTTTCCCTTTTGATCGGTTTTTTATTTGGTGCCGAAAATACGGTCACCTGCATCACCTAATCCCGGCTCAATGTAATCGTGCTCGTTCAGACGCTCGTCCAGTGATGCGACATATACCGGAATGTCTGGGTGCGCTGAGTGGAATACACGTACACCTTCTGGTGCGGCCACCAGTGCGAGGAAACGGATTTTATCAGCGGGTACACCACGTTTGAGTAGAACATCGGCAGCGTAGACCGCAGAATTACCGGTTGCCAGCATCGGGTCACATAGAATGAACAGTCGTCCTTCGGTATCCGGCAGACGCACGAAGTATTCGACCGGTTGGTGATTTTCGTCGCGATATAAACCAATGTGGCCTTGGCGCGCAGAAGGAATCAGGTCCAGTAGCCCATCGGCCATACCCAGGCCGGCGCGCAGTACGGGAACGATGGCGACTTTTTTACCTGCGATAACAGGCGCATCCATTTCAACCAGCGGCGTTTGAATGCGTTTGGTGGTTAATGGCAGATCACGCGTCAATTCATACCCCATGAGTAAGGTCAATTCACGCAATAGCGAGCGGAATGTACGCGTAGATGAATCCTGATCGCGCATGTGAGAAAGTTTGTGTGCCACCAGCGGGTGATCAACAACGAAGAGATTAGGAAAATCAGGGTGTGCTTTCATAGGATGCTCAATGTGGATATGTGATTTGAATGGAGGATGTTTGACTGATTTTTGCGCTAAAAAACCGCGTTTTTGCTGTTGGTTAACGCATATAATTCCGCCTGGCATTATAAGTCCAAAGCTGCGTTCAAGCCAAGCTGCGAATATGGGTTTTTCTGCCGGCACAGATGCCATTTATATTTCAGAGTAGTTCATAAAACAGCAGGGCTTTTATTCAGTTATTTAATAATTCAAAGGAGTGTTCATGTCTGAAAGTTATTTTCCGCGCTATACCGAAAGGCTACAGGCGCATGATGTCACCATTGCCCCCGATGAGCGTTTACCAATGGGACAAACGGTATTGACGGGTATTCAGCACGTCGTAGCAATGTTTGGTGCCACCATTTTGGCTCCGTTGTTGATGGGCTTTGATCCAAATGTGGCTATTTTGATGTCCGGTATCGGCACCTTGTTGTTTTACGTGATGACGCGTGGCCGCGTACCGAGCTATCTCGGTTCAAGTTTTGCGTTTATTGGAGGTGTGATCGCGGTGTCGGGTTATGCAGGTAGTGGTGCTAATGCGAATATCGGCGTGGCCTTGGGTGCGATTATTGTATGTGGTTTGGTATATTTTTTGATTGGTTTGCTGGTGCAGTTTATCAGTACCGATTGGATTGAAAAACTCATGCCGCCAGTGGTAACCGGTGCAGTGGTTGCGGTGATTGGTTTGAACCTCGCGGGTGTTGCGGTGCTGGGTGCGAAAAACTCAAATGCCAATGGCTGGTATATGCTCATGACGGTGCTGGTGATTGCACTGACTGCGGTGTGGGGGACCGGTATGATGCGCCGTTTGTTGATCCTCGTCGGTGTGATTTTGGCTACTGTTTTTTATGCAATTCTGACCAATGGTTTGGGTTGGGGTGTCGGTGGGGAGCATGGCGCGCTACCGGTTGATTTCACCAAGGTGGTCAATGCTGCATGGTTTGGTCTGCCTAACTTTTCTTCGCCTACTTTTACAATGTCGGCGATTTCTGTGATTGCACCGGTAGCCTTGATCTTGGTCGCGGAGAATTTGGGACACCTGCGCGCAGTGCAGGGCATGACCGGTCATGATATGAATCCGTATATGGGGCGTGCATTTATGGCCGATGGCTTGGCAACCATGATTTCCGGTAGCGTCGGCGGTACAGGTGTGACCACGTATGCAGAGAATATTGGCGTAATGGCTGTGACCAAAATTTACTCGACATTGGTGTTTGTATTTGCGTCATTGTTCGCGATTTTGCTCGGTTTTTTACCGAAGATGGGGGCGTTGATTCAAACCATTCCGGGGCCGGTTTTAGGCGGTATTTCGATTGTCGTGTTTGGTTTGATCGCAGTGTCTGGTGCGAAAATTTGGGTGGATAATAAGGTTGATTTTTCGCAGAATCGCAATTTGATTGTTGCTGCTGCAACCCTGATTCTCGGTGCGGGTGACTTGACCGTTAAGTTAGGTGGCTTTACCCTGAATGGCATCGGCGTTGCAACTTTCGGCGCAATGGCGTTGTATGCATTATTAAGCATGAAGCCTGGTGTGAAAAAATGATAAAGATGTTTGAGTGTTGATCAAGATAAAAAAGAAGTGGCGAGGCGTTGATCTCGCCATTTTTTCTAAAAGGAGGGTGATATGAATGGAGTGTATTACTTCGCTGGTTTAGGTATAGGGCTGATGGTGGCTTTGCAGTCTGCCATTAATAACCAATTAAAAATAGCGCTCGGTGGTAGTACTTTATTAGCGGCACTGGTGTCGTTTGTCGTCGGTGGTTTGTGCTTGTTGGGGGTTTATTGGGCATCCGGACAGCGTTTGTCTCAATTGGCTTTATTGCAAAATACGCCATGGTGGATGCTGTTGGGCGGTGCTTTGGGTGCGATTTTTGTGTTTGGAAGTACTTTGTTGGTACCGAAATTGGGGTTGGCGCTGATGATTTCACTGGTGGTCTTTGGGCAAATTATTATGTCGTTGGTGATGGATCATCACGGCTGGTTGGGCGTACCATTGCGCGAAATCAATTTGACGCGTTTACTGGGCGCGGGGTTGGTGTTGGTTGGTGTGCTATTGGTTAATTATGGGCAAAAATAGGCTCAATATTGTTTTCTATACTGTCATTTTGGGATTGTTATGGCTTGGCCTCTAAGGCGAGTCAAACCACTTTTAGAAAGCTTGGTATAATCAACGCAATATGCTTTACTTCAAGCATACACTTGGTTTTGATGAATGTTAATTTTTATAGATCAATTTACTTATGAAAAAAATACTGGCCTTACTTCAATGGCGCTACGCCACTAAAAAAATGGATCCGACTCAATCGGTGTCGGAAGATAAAGTTGAGCAAATTTTAGAAGCGATTCGTTTGACTGCCAGCTCCAGTGGTTTGCAGCCATACGAGGTGATCGTTGTTACCAACCCGCAAGTACGTGAACGCATTCAGACGATCGCATGGAATCAAGCGCAAATTACCGAATGCTCTCATTTGCTGGTGTTTGCGGCGTGGGATAACTATACCGTTGAGCGAATCAATATGATGTTTGATCTGGTCAATGAAGAACGTGGTTTTAAAAACCAAGGCTGGGAAGATTACCGTCAGATGCTGTTGGGGATTTACCCGAATCGTAGTGCGGAAGAAAATTTCCAACATGCAGCGCGTCAAGCGTATATTGGTTTGGGTACTGCTTTGTTGGCAGCAGCTGAATTGGAAGTGGACAGCACCCCGATGGAAGGGTTTGAGCCGAATGCTCTGGATGAGATTTTGGATTTGCGCAGCCGTGGTTTACGCAGTGTAGCCATTTTGCCGCTGGGTTATCGTGATGCGCAAAATGATTGGCTGGTGAACCTGAAAAAGGTGCGTCGCTCGCGAGAAAATTTCATCAGTGAAGTGAAATAAATAACCTCCTTATAAAAAATCCCGCCAAGTGAATAGCGGGATTTTTTATGAATCTATAGGAATTATTAAAAAGCCGTAGAAGAACTCTACGGCTTTTTTGTGCGGTAGGAATTAACCCAACAGGTGAGCTACACCAGCTTTTTCTTCGTCGAGTTCTGCCAAAGTAGCGTCCATTTTGCTACGTGAGAATTCGTCGATTTCCAGACCTTGAACGATGGTGTATTTACCATTTTCGCAAGTTACAGGGAAGCCGTACATAGTGCCTTCAGGAATACCATAGTCGCCTTTAGAAGGAACGCCCATGGTGACCCATTTACCGTTGGTGCCCAACACCCAGTCACGGATGTGGTCAATCGCTGCGTTTGCTGCGGATGCCGCTGATGACAGGCCGCGCGCTTCGATGATGGCTGCGCCGCGTTTGCCCACGGTTGGGATGAATGTTTCACGAGTCCATGCTTGATCGTTGACCAATGCGTCCACTTTGTCCGCGCCGATGGTGGCGAAACGGGTGTCCGGGTACATGGTCGGACTGTGGTTGCCCCAAACGATCAGGTTTTCGATTTGGTCAATCGCTTTGCCGGTTTTCGCTGCCAATTGGCTCAATGCGCGGTTGTGGTCCAGACGCAGCATGGCGGTGAAGTTTTCAGCCGGTAGGTCTGGAGCGGATTTCATGGCGATGTAGGCGTTGGTGTTCGCCGGGTTGCCGACGACCAGTACTTTGACGTCGCGTTTGGCGTTGTCGTTCAGTGCTTTGCCTTGTACGGTGAAAATCGCGCCGTTGGCTTCGAGCAGGTCTTTGCGTTCCATGCCTTTGGAGCGTGGGCGTGCGCCAACCAAGATGGCGACGTCTGCGTCTTTGAACGCTACATTTGGATCGTCAGAGATAACAACGCCTGCCAATAATGGGAACGCGCAGTCTTCCAATTCCATTACTACGCCTTGAACGGCAGGCAAAGCTGGAGTGATGTCCAACAATTGCAAGATTACCGGTTGATCTTTGCCCAACATGTCGCCATTAGCGATACGGAACAACAATGAATAACAAATCTGACCAGCAGCGCCGGTCACTGCAACACGCATAGGAGCTTTTGCCATGATGACATCCTTCTATATAAAATGAGTGAAAACCAGTTAAAAATAAGAGTTCTCTATTTGTATACTAAGCCAAATAGGCAAAATACACAGCCAGAAAACCAGTCAAACTTTGTGCCATTATAAACCTGCAACAGAACGCAATTTGAAAAGATTTTTGGATTGCATAGCATCTGTCAAGGTTTGTATCGTTGTTCTTTTGCGAGTGTAAAGAAGTATGAGACAAACGTCAATAGGTCTTATCTCTTATATAAGATAACGAACCCATAGACATATGAAATTGTTTGGGGCATAATTGGGGTGACAAAATGTTGAGAGATTTTGGATGTGCCGATGTTTGCTGCATCATTGTAGGTGTTGAACATTTATTTTTATAAGCTTTTATGTTTGCAAGAGTGCTTTGATTGGCTCAACGGTATCGTTCATATTTTATAAAAAGAGTCATCAGAGCTCATTGAATGACGATTATTGACACACAAAACAAACGGATTTAGGACAACTGTATGGCAAATGGAGAAGTCGTTACTGACAGTTCCCCTGTGTTTAGTCCGCTGTATCAGCAGATTAAAGCGTTGCTGTTACAAAGCTTGGAACAAGGGGAATGGAATGCCGGTGACATGATTCCTTCGGAGGTGGATTTGGCTTTACGCTATAAAGTAAGCCAAGGCACCGTGCGTAAAGCAATTGACGAATTGACCTCCGAAAATTTATTGGTGCGTCGTCAAGGGCGGGGCACATTTGTTGCGACTCACCAAGAGCCTGTAAATCGGTTTCGATTTTTGCGAATGCAAAAAAATGATAGCGAGGCTTTTGATACCTACTCTCGGGTATTGGCAGTTGAAACGGCAGTGCCACCGGCGGAAGTTTGCGAGCGTTTGCAGATGGAACCTAATCAGGAGGCAACTGTTATCAGTCGATTGCTGTCTTTTGGCAGTGAGCCGGCAGTTTTTGAGCATATTTGGTTGCCGAAAGAGATTTTTCCAGATGTAACCATGGAAAAGTTAGTGAATTACAAAGGTGGGTTGTACGGTTGGTTTGAAGCTGAATATAACATTCGCATGATTCATGCGGTAGAGCGCTTGTCTGCGCATTTGGCTTCTGGTGAAGTTGCTGAGCGCCTGTCTGTGAAGCACGATTCCGCGCTGTTGTACATTGAGCGTGTGTCGTATACCTATGCAGAGCAGCCGGTGGAGGTTCGTTTGGGTTGGTACAGCACTCAGAATTATCACTACCGCAGTGATTTGATATAGAGAGAATCACTGCAAGCCAAGCGGTGCTGGGTTGTATACCCGCTGCTGTCCAGTAGTGTTCAGTTGGAGAGGTATGGATTGATGAGTAGAGAACGATGGTTTCGAATTGCACGTGTTGTGATTGGTGCTGTTCTAATTGGTTTGACACTGACTCACCAGATCGGTGGGTGGGGTTGGTTAGGTGTATTGCCGTTGGTTTCTGGCTTGTTGGGTGTTTGTCCTGCGTGTAGCTTGGGTGGTTGTGCAAGTGGCGGTGGTGAATGCTCAATGAAAAAGTAGTTTGCGGCAATATTTTTTAAATGGTTTTCTTTTTCTTTTAACTTAAACGAGGTCTGATATGGGTCAAACACCACAAAAAGCCCAGCGTCCGGAGTTTCGCAATATCCACGTTTCGGATTTGCGCAATTACCGTTTGCCGCTGGCAGGTAAACTCTCGATTTTGCATCGTGTCAGCGGTTTAGCGATGTTTTTAGCTTTGCCGTTCGTGCTGGCATTGGTGACGTCCATGTTCACCACGGCGAATAAATTCGCCGGTGCTATGAGTGTTCTGGGTAATCCTTTGGTGAAATTGATTGCTTTGGGTTTGGTGTGGGCGATCATGCACCATGCGGTTGCGGGCGTTCGTTATTTGTTGTTGGATGCGCACGTTAAGGTTTCTAAAGAAGGCGGCCATCAAACAGCCATCGTTGTATTCGCTGTGAGCTTGATTTTGACGGCTCTCGTTGCCGTTAAGATGTTCATCTAAAATCTACAGGAGTCATTATGAATAATATTAAAGCAGGGACGGCTCGTGTGACCACGGGTGCGCACTATGGCTGGAAAGACTGGCTCGCACAGCGCCTGACCGGTATTGTTATCTTGGTCTGGGTGGCAGCAGTATTGATTCGTTTCTTGGTTGCGTCTGATCTGTCGTTCGCTGGCTGGAATGGCTTCATGGGCAGCGCAGTGATGAAAACTTTGACCGTATTTACGATCTTGGCTGTTGCGTACCATGCTTGGATCGGTGTGCGCGATATTTGGATGGACTATGTCAAATCTGCTTACATGCGTTTGGCATTGCATGTGTTCACGATTTTCTGGTTGCTGGGTTGTGTGGTATACAGCTTGGCCGCGGTATTGGCGATTTAAGGAATAACAATGGCACTTTTAACAAAAAAATATGATGTAGTGGTAGTCGGTGCAGGTGGATCCGGCTTGCGTGCTGCGCTTCAGCTCTCTGAAGCGGGCTTGTCAGTGGCAGTTTTGACCAAAGTATTCCCAACTCGTTCTCATACCGTAGCGGCACAAGGTGGTATCGGTGCGTCTTTGGGTAACATGGCTGAAGACAACTGGCACTATCACTTTTATGACACCGTCAAAGGTTCCGACTGGCTCGGCGACCAAGACGCGATTGAATTCATGTGCCGTCAGGCGGCAAACAACGTATACGAATTGGAACACTTCGGTATGCCGTTTGACCGTAACCCAGACGGTACGATTTACCAACGCCCGTTCGGCGGTCACTCAGCCAACTACGGTGAAAAACCTGTACCGCGCGCGTGCGCGGCGGCTGATCGTACCGGCCACGCCTTGTTGCACACCTTGTATCAACGCAACGTTCGTGCGCACACCCAATTCTTCGTTGAATGGATGGCATTGGATCTGATCCGTGACCAAGACGGCGACGTGCTCGGCGTGACTGCGTTGGAAATGGAAACTGGCAACGTCATGAACTTGCAAGCGAAAGTCACCTTGTTCGCAACCGGTGGTGCTGGTCGTATTTTCCAAGCATCTACCAATGCGTTCATCAATACTGGTGATGGCTTGGGTATGGCAGCACGTGCTGGTATTCCTTTGCAAGATATGGAGTTCTGGCAATTCCACCCGACCGGTGTAGCGGGCGCGGGTGTATTGATTACCGAAGGTGTGCGTGGTGAAGGCGGGATCTTGCGTAATGCCAATGGCGAACGCTTCATGGAACGTTATGCACCGACACTGAAGGACTTGGCGCCACGTGACTTCGTATCACGCTCTATGGATCAAGAGATTAAAGAAGGCCGTGGCGTGGGTCCAAATAAAGACCACGTATTGCTCG
>CAYZVI010000025.1:0-14323 GCA_964481695.1 uncultured Hydromonas sp.
AAAGCATCATTCGTTTCTCAATACCTGTGTGCATTGTACAACTACGCGCATTCACGCACAATCCATTGACCTCAAGCCATTATTGCTAATCCGATGCAGTAAAAAAGCAGTTTCGTATCATGAGCGCTCATCGCTTTTACAGACGCACCTCACTCAACGCGCCATCCCGCAACTCTAATACTCGATCCGTGGCTTTTGCCAGTCCCAAATCATGCGACACGAGGATAAAGGCAATGCCCAGCTCGCGCGCGAGCTGGCGCACGAGGGCGAACACGCGCTCGGCGGTTTCGCGATCGAGATTCCCCGTCGGTTCGTCGGCCAGCACGCATGCCGGTTCGGTCACGAGTGCGCGGGCGATGGCGACGCGTTGGCGTTCACCGCCGGATAGTTGGCTCGGTAGATGCGCGACACGCTCGCCGAGGCCGACTTTTTCAAGAATCGCGCGGGCTTTTTCGTGCGCATCGGCGCGTTTCATGCGGCGAATCAGCAGCGGCATGGCGACGTTGTCCAATGCCGATAGTTCGGGCAGCAGATGGTGGAACTGATAGACAAAACCGAGGCTTTGATTGCGCACGACATTACGCTCGTTGTCCGAGAGTTTGGAGTAGGCTTTGTCGAGCAAGGTCACTTCTCCGCTGTCGGGCAGATCGAGGCCGCCGAGCACATGCAGCAAGGTGGATTTGCCCGAGCCAGACGCGCCGATGATGGCGACGCATTCGCCGCGCTGCACGTCAATCGAGGCGGATTTGAGCACGCTGACGGCAAGGTCATTGTCCGTAAAGGATTTGCTGATGCCTTGCGCCGACAGTACGGTGGTTGCGTTTGTATTCATTGGAGTGATTGGGTTCATCGGTTTTCCCTCTTTATTCGTAACGCAAGGCACGCGCCGGTTCGACCGCAGCCGCTTTACGGCTCGGGTAGATGGTGGCGAGCAGGCTCAGGCCAAAGCTGACCACGGCGATGGTGACGACCTCTTGCCAGCGAATGTCGGACGGCATGCGGTTGATGAAATACACGCCTTTGGGCAGCAGTTCAAAGCCGAGCAGATGCTCCACGCCCGCGACAATCGAGCCGATATTGGCGGCGACGAGAATGCCGAGCAGCACGCCGATGATGGTCCCCAGACCGCCGATCAGTGCGCCCTGTATCATGAAAATTTTCATGATGCTGCGGCGCGACGCGCCCTGTGTGCGCAGGATGGCGATGTCGGCTTGCTTTTCATTCACGGTCATGACGAGCATGGACACAAGGTTAAAACCGGCGACGATGGTGATGATGAGCAGAATGATGGTCATCATAGTTTTTTCGGTTTTGACGGCGGAGAACCACGCCGGATTGATGGTTGTCCAGTCACGTGCGAGTACTTGGAAGCCGCCTTTTTCCGCCGCACTTTCGATTTGCAGCCCGACTTTTTGCGCCTGATCCATATCGGCGACTTTGACGCGCAGACCGCGATTGCCATCGCGGAATAGGCGCGTGGCGTCGCCCACGTGGATAAACGCGAAGGAGTTATCAATTTCAAAATGCCCCGAGCTGACAATGCCCACCACTTTGAACTCACGCATCCGCGGCATCATGCCGGCGACGGTGACGTTGGCCTCGGGTGCGAGCAGGGTAATTTCTTTACCCAATTCAAACTGATTCGGGCCGGTTTGCAGTCCCAGCGTGCGTGCCAGTTCTACACCCAGCACGATATTGAACCCCTGATCGGTCAGCTCGTTTAGGCTACCGGCGATGAGTTTTTGCCCGACTTCGGAGACTTGGTTTTCCTCTTTCGGATCAATGCCCTCGACCTTCACGCCGAGCATTTCACCCTGATGCAGGATGATGGATTGGCTGCTCATGTACGGTGCGACACCCTGTACCTGCGGATTTTTCGCGATCAATTGGGTCAGCGGCTGCTCCCAGCCCTCCGGCGTATTCGGCGAGGCGTACACTTGAATGTGCGGAATCACCGAGAGCATTTTCGCGCGGACTTCTTTCTGAAAGCCATTCATCACCGACAATACGATGATCAACGCGGCCACGCCGAGGATGATACCGATCATCGAGAGAATGGAAATAAACGAAATGAAGCGGTTTTTACGCGCACCACGCGAGACGCTGGTGTAGCGCCAACCCAGCAACCATTCAAATGACCAATTCATAGTATCCTGTATTTAAATTGCAAGAGATTGTTGGGCTGAAACATACCCAAAACAAAGCCGATAGTTTATCATTCTTAGCCTAAACTCCGTTACCCATTCCTGCTTTATCCGCCATTCATGACGCATTTACCCCCATCTGCCCCCGTTTTATACCTGCAAGCGACCGACGCGCGCTTTTTTGACGCACTTTGGGCCAACGCCACAGCGCAGGAGCGGCAGCAATACAACTTTTTACGCACCTTGCAGTTGGCTAACTGTCAATACCGCACACAAATCCTGTCCGAGCAGCCGATCCATACCACCGATGTGTGCCTCGCACTGGCGCAACGCGGCCTATCAGCTAACGTGGGACTGGCTCCGTGGCTCGCGGCTCATGCGGGTGTAACTTCGGCACAGCAGGACATCGCACAAACCAGCGCGACCGTTTGGCTACGACTCACGCCGGTGCACTGGGCTGCGGCGCGCGACCACGTGAATGTACAGCGTTTTTATGGCGATATGATGGCGGCGCAGGATATCGCGGATTGGCAAGCCATTTGGCGCGACCTCGCACCGTGGTTGGATGAATTGGACTGGGAGCTGTTTGCCGTAGAGTCCGAAGCGACGATCTATGTCCGCGCGCCGCAAGGATTTGACTATCATGCGCCGAGCTTGGACTACGCGCAAAGCGATATTTTGGAGGCATTTTTACCGCAAGGCAATGATTTAAAACGCTGGCAAAAGCTACTGACCGAGCTGCAAATGTTGCTGTACGCTCACCCAGTCAATGCTGCCCGTACGCAACGCGGCGCACGCTCGATCAATAGCCTGTGGCTCGATCAAGTCGCGCCCGCCAGCGCCATGCCGCACGATGCGCACAACAACGAGCCACCGATGCAAGGCAGCCTACCGACGCTGACCTTTGCGCACAGTTTGGCCGAGATCGCTGCGCAGCTTCAGCCGCTGACAGCAAAGATTCAACAAGGACAAAGCGCCGCATTAACCCTGCTCTCCGACATACTGAACGACGCGCCGATGGCGGTAGCGCATCATTTCACGTTCACACCACCGACGTTGTGGCAAAAAATCCGCGCCCAATTGAATAAACAACCTGTCGACGCGCACCCATTTGGTTGGCTAAAACCCTGCTGTGAGGCATCCTCATGACCAGCCTGATCGCGCGTGATTATCGTCCTGCCGATGCCGCGCAGCTGCACGCTGCGGGCTACTCACCGCTGCTCGCGCGACTGCTCGCCGCGCGCGGCGTGCACAGTGACGAGGATGCAAAGCTCGATTTCGCGCATCTGCTGCCACCGACCGATTTATTGAATATTGACCGCGCCGCCGCACATTTAGCTGACGCCTTGAGCCAGCACAAAAATTTGGTGGTGATCGCCGATTACGACTGCGACGGCGCGACCGCCTGCGCGGTGGCGGTACGCGGTTTGCGTGCGTTGGCGAGCGCCATTGGCTCACGTTCACACATCGACTTTCTCGTGCCAAACCGTTTTGATTATGGTTATGGTCTGTCGCCCGAAATCGTCGAGCTGGCTGTGCATTTGCATCAGACGCAGCCGAATTTCCCCAAACCCGATCTGCTCATCACCGTGGACAACGGCATGGCGAGCATCGCGGGCGTTGCTCGGGCGAACGCGCTCGGTGTACCCGTGCTCATCACCGATCACCATTTACCCGCAGACGAAACGCCCGACGCGATGAGCATCGTTAATCCGAACCAACGCGGTTGCCACTTTGCCAGTAAAAACCTCGCCGGTGTCGGCGTGATGTTCTATGTGCTGATCGCCACACGCTCGGAACTGCGCCGCCGCGCGGCATTCACCGCCGCCGAACCCAATTTAGCCGAGCTGCTCGATCTGGTCGCGCTCGGCACCGTCGCCGACGTGGTCAAGCTCGATCACAACAACCGCATTCTGGTCGCGCAAGGCTTGGGACGCATTCGGCAAGGCAAAATGTCCGCCGGTATCGCCGCGCTGCTGCACGTCGCCGGACGCGATTTTGCCAAAGCCTCCACCTTCGATCTTGGCTTCGCCCTCGGCCCGCGCCTGAACGCCGCCGGACGGCTGGACGATATGACACTGGGGATTCGCTGCCTGCTCAGCGATGACGCGCACGAAGCCGAGCAACTGGCGCAAACGCTGAATGAAATGAACGACGAGCGCAAAGCCATCGAAAAGCAAATGCGCGAGGATGCCGAGGTTAATGTCGCCGCGCTCAACGTGGACGCGCACAACAGCATCTGCGTCATGCACGAAGAGTTTCACCAAGGCGTGATCGGCATCGTCGCCGGACGACTGAAGGAAAAACACCACCGCCCCACCATCATATTCGCGCCGGATGGCAATGAGTTTCTCAAAGGCTCGGGCCGCTCGATTGCGGGCATTCATCTGCGTGACGTGCTGGACTGGGTGAATAAACGCGCGCCCGACACCATCGTTAAATTCGGCGGACACGCCATGGCCGCAGGTCTGACCATAGTGCGCGAACACTACGAATTATTCAAACAGACCTTTGAGCAAGCCGTGCTCGCTATGAGCGAGCCGGACGCATTCATTAAGCAAATCAATACCGACGGCGAACTCACCCCCGCCGACATGACGTTGGACAATGTCGAGGCGATCAACGCCCAAGTCTGGGGACAAGGCTTCGCCCCGCCCCTGTTTGAAGGGGTTTTTGAAATCATCAATCAGCGCGTATTAAAAGATGCACACCTCAAACTCACTCTGCGCAACGAGGCGGGCACGCACAGCGCGATTTGGTTTTTCCATGCAGAAGAAATGCCCTCGCCGATCCACGCCGCGTACCAAATGCAGCGCAACGAATGGAATGGCAATGTCAGTATTCAATTATTGATTGAATTTGCTCAGGGAGTAGGAGAGGATTGATGGGTAAAAAATATAAATATCTAGCCATCATTTGGATTTCAATTAGTCTTATCACATTAGGTATGCCGAATTTACTCAATCTATGCCTTCCCTCTATATTTTTTCGCTATGCAATCGCTACTTTATTCATTACTGGATGGCTTTTGGGGGTATCCGCACTTGTGTATTCATCATACCTCTTTGTCGCTCTTATCCTTATTCCAAAGGAGTTAGGTAACAAAAAATACCGACCCTCTATGACTATATTATTTAGAGATGACCAACTTAATCCCAAAGGCCGTATTTATCGTAAGAAATTTCTCAACGCCTTCCGCATATATTTAATAATTTTTATTTTATTATGGGCTTTTGCCTATCTAAATTCTCGATTAAATTTTTGTAATCCATAGTCGGCTCAGTAAGCAAACGCCGTTGGCACATGCTATTTATTCGGCAGGCTTTGCACCGGCAAACCACTCGATGTGCTGATCGCCCTGCCGTCCCAAATACATTACCCGTTTACCGCTGAGAAACGCGTAATAGGACTGAACACCTGCACGCATGGCACGAGCTGAGAAATCGCGGAATTTTTGTCCGTTGGTTTGGCTATCGTGGATTGCAGCTCGAAGAGCAACCAAATCAAAAGACTCGCCAACTTCGGGCAAACCCTCAAACGTCAAAGGCGCAACAACCACACCGCCCACTGCGCCATAAAAGGTAAGCTGAAGGGTGCGGTAATCAACAAGATAGTACTCAACACCTTCCTCTATTAAGCGATCAACAATTTCAGGAAACGGGATGGAGCCATCTTGTGTGGCTCGTGCGAGTGTGTGTATGGTTGTAGCGTTCATCAGATTTATATTATCGTTAGTTAAAAGTGATTGCAGAAAAATGGTTGGAGCGTTTTATTTCACTTCAAATGAGCAATTGAACCTTTCCCCTCCCGCACCACGACAATCTCATCACTGGTCAAATCCAGCACGGTGGTGGATTCGGGTTCGCAGTGGCCGGAGTCGATGATGAGATCGACGCGTTTGCCGATTTTCTCGGCGATGTCGTCGGCATCGGACAGTGGTACGTCTTCGTCCGGCAGCATAAGCGTACATGAGAGGATGGGTTCGCCAAGCTCACGCAACAGCGCTTGTACCACGGGATGATCGGGCACACGCAGGCCGATGGTGGCGCGTTTCGGATGGAGGGTGCGGCGCGGGACTTCTTTGGTCGCTACAAGGATGAAGGTGTACGCGCCCGGCGTGAGTTGTTTGAGTAGGCGGTATTGGCGATTATCGACCTGCGCGTATTGTCCCAACTCGGACAGATCGTGACAAACCAGCGTGAGGTGGTGCGACAGTTCGATTTGGCGGATTTGCAGTATCCGCTCCATTGCTTCGCGATCACCGAGCCGACAGCCGAGCGCGTAGCCGGAGTCGGTCGGGTAGACGATCACGCCATTTTTTTGAGTGGTTTCCACAGCCTGCGCGATCAGGCGTGGTTGTGGGGATTGCGGGTGTATGGAGAGCATTTGCGCCATGGTGTGTCCTTTGTTAATTACATGGTACTTAAAAATCCTAAAAATACCTATGAGACACATATCACGCATGTATTCATGCGGGCGTGATAGGCGCAGATTGGATTTTTAACTCGACTTACAGATCTTTTGAGTCAATGAACGCATACGCGGAGTGGTTGTGAATCGACTCGAAATTTTCCGCTTCTACGGTGAACGCGCTCACACCTTTTTGCGCACGCAGTACATCAGCGACATCGCGCACGAGGTCTTCGACGAATTTCGGATTGTCATACGCACGCTCGGTGACGTATTTTTCATCAGGGCGTTTGAGCAAACCGTACAGATCGCATGAACCTTGTTGTTCGACTTCACGGATTAGGTGATGCAGGTCAAAGTCGTTTAACGCCTCTGCCGCTAAATCCATGTGCGCCGTGACGTGTGAGCGCTGATTGTGCGCGCCGTAGTCGGAAATTTGTTTGGAGCACGGACACAGGCTGGTCATCGGGATGAGTACAGACAGTTGTACGCGCGCACCGGCTTTATCTGCCGTGCCTTTGAGCGTGATTTCGTAGTCCATCATGCTTTGGATGCCAGAGACCGGCGCAGTTTTTTTGATGAAATACGGGAAATGCACGATGATGTCACCCTCTTCAGCTTCGAGGCGCGTCAGCATATCGACCGTGATGGCTTGGAAACGGCTCAGTGAGAACGCCTCAGTGTGCTCCTCGAGCAGCGAAATAAAGCGCGACATGTGCGTGCCTTTTTTATCCGCCGGCAGTTTGACGGTCAACTGGTAGTGACCGATGGTAGCTTGCGCGCCCGCGCCGAGATCCATCATCATCGGGAAACGCACGTCTTTGATACCCACGCGAGCGATCACCATATTGCGCGGGTCGTGGCTGCTTTGTATATCTGGAATTTGTGTATGTGTCATTGTTTGTATCTGTATTGTATGTATGTTTGGTTCGTTCAGATGGACGCTTATGGTTCAAAAGCAATCAACCGTGCAATTATCGCACTGAAATATGGCATGATTTTAAATTGAGAACCGTTCTCAAGTAGAACTATGCCACAAATTGAGCAACCTTGCTGGCGACCGATTCAGCATCCAAGCCCAACCGCTGATACAGTACGTTTACATCACCTTGATCAATGAATGCATCCGGCAAACCCAAATGCAGGAATTTTGGCGCATAGCCGTTGGCCACACACCATTCGGCGAGCGCACTGCCAGCACCACCGGCAATGCACGAATCCTCGATGGTGACGATGTGAGTGTGATTTTTCATTAACTCATGCAGCAGCACTTGGTCCAATGGCTTAACCCAACGCATATCAACCAGCGTCGCATCGGTTTGATCCGCCGCCAAATGCGCGTGATGCAGCAGCGTACCAAAGGCCAAAATCGCGGTGGCTTGTTCAGTTTTCGAACTGTAGCGCACGACGTTCGCCTTACCCATCGTCAATGGTTCCAAATGCGTAGGTACCGCAGCACCGACACCCGAACCGCGCGGATAGCGCACCGCCGCAGGGCCTTTGTATTGATACGCCGTGGTCAACAAGGCGCGGCATTCCGCCTCATCCGAGGGCGTCGCCAGCATGATTTCAGGGATACAGCGCATATAGGCAACATCATAAGCACCGGCGTGTGTCGCGCCGTCTGCGCCGACCAAGCCCGCGCGATCCACCGCAAAGGTAACGTCTAATTTTTGCAAAGCAATGTCATGAATGATCTGATCGTATGCGCGCTGCATGAAGGTGGAGTAAATCGCCAATACGGGTTTCATCTCATCGCAAGCAATCCCCGCCGCAAAGGTAGCGGCATGTTGCTCGGCAATGCCCACGTCAAAGTAGCGTGTCGGGAATTTCGCCTCAAACTCAACCAAACCCGAACCTTCGCGCATCGCCGGTGTGACGCCGATCAGTTTGCCGTCAGTCTGAGCCATATCGCAAATCCAACGACCAAACACCTGAGTAAACGTTTGCTTGACCGGTACATCCGGTGTTTCTATACGTACGATGCCCAAGCTCGGATCGAACTTGGCGGGACCGTGGTAGGAAATCGGGTCTTCTTCGGCATACGGATAGCCATTGCCTTTTTTGGTCACCACGTGTAAAAACTGCACGCCGCCGAGTTGCTTGATATTATGCAAGGTCGGGATCAACGAGTCCAAATCATGTCCATCAATCGGTCCGATATAATTCAGACCAAACGCTTCAAACATCGTTGCTGGGACAAACATACCTTTGGTGTGCTCCTCAAAGCGACGCGCAAATTCGAGCACGCCCGGTGCACCTTGCAACACCTGTTTGAGTTTTTCACGCGCACCCGAGACCAAGCGACCACTCATGATTTTCGCCAAATGACGATTGAGTGCACCGACCGGCGGAGAAATCGACATATCGTTATCATTCAAAATGACGATCATGTTGATATTTTCAGTCACGCCCGCGTTATTCATCGCTTCAAATGCCATCCCACCCGTCAACGCCCCATCACCAATCACGGCAATGTGCTGACGACTGCTCAATCCCAATTCACGTGCAGCCACCGCCATACCTAAGGCAGCGGAAATGCTGGTAGACGAGTGTCCTGTGCCGAACGTATCGTACTCAGACTCAGCACGCTTCGGAAAACCTGAAATCCCATCAGTTTGACGCAAATGTGCCATTTGCTCACGACGACCGGTGAGGATTTTATGACCATAACTTTGATGCCCCACGTCCCAGACGATTTTGTCATCCGGCGTGTTGAACACATGATGAAGCGCAACGGTCAACTCGACCGTCCCCAAGTTGGATGACAAATGTCCGCCAGTCTGGGCGACCGATTGCAAAATAAAATCGCGTAACTCTTGAGACAACTGACCGAGCTGCTCACGAGACAGTGCGCGAACCTCGGCAGGAGAATTTACCGTAGACAAAAGCGGAAAAGAGTGTGCTGTGCTCATAATCAATTTTTTAAATAATCTGTGTGGCCTAAAATAATCGTTCGTGACAATACGCCGTCAAATCGGCCAATGATTGTACGCCTTGTGTATATTCGAATGTCGTGTGAATCTGATTCAGATGGTTTAACGCATCGGCATACAGTTTCTGCGCATGGACGCGCGCACCGTCCAAACCCAGTGCCTGCACATAGGTTGGCTTGTTCGCATCGGCGTCTTTACCGGCGGTTTTGCCCAAGGTTGCGGTGTCCTGCGACGCGTCCAAAATATCGTCTACCACTTGGAACAACAAGCCCAAATCCTCGGCAAAGCGCGACAGATGCTCAGTTTGCTCAATCGACAAAGAGCTTTTCCCACTCATCGCCCCCATCATCACACTGGCACGCAACAACGCACCGGTTTTCAAACGATGCATGGTTTGCATGGTTTCGCCAGGCAAAACTTGACCGACATGATGACAATCAATTGCTTGACCACCGGCCATACCAATCAAACCCGAAGCCTGCGTCAAACAACGAATCAGCTCAACCTGTTTGCCCACGAAAATCTCATCACCGAGCCACGTTTGGGTCAAAACATCAAAGGCCAAGGTCTGTAAGGCATCACCGGCCAGCAAAGCCTGTGCCTCACCATACACAATATGCACGGTCGGCTGCCCACGGCGCAAATCATCGTCGTCCATACACGGCAAATCATCGTGAATCAGCGAGTAGGCATGGATGTACTCCAAAGCAACGGCAATCTGCATGGCAACTGTATGCGTCCCGCCAACCAACTGAGCCGATGCCAATGCCGCTAAAGCGCGCACTCGCTTACCGCCATTCATCACACCATGACGCATCGCAGCCAGCAGCGGTGAGTGCAAAGCCACCGCATGCTCGGCATAGCGATCCAGCTCCGATGCCAAAGCCTGCTCAACCTGCGGACGCATTTGCGCCGCCCATTGCAAAAACCGCTCGGAGTGCCCTTCGATCTTCATTGCGACAGCCTGCTCCATCAACCCTGCCCCTCATTCAAATCGAACGGGCGCGCCATATCGGCTTCGACGATTTTCACCTGCTCTTGCACTTTTTGCAGCTGCGACTGGCAGTACTTCACCAAAAATGCGCCGCGCTGATAGGCCTGCAAGGATGCTTCTAATGGCAAATCGCCGTTTTCCATGCCGGCGATCAGTTGCTCCAGCTCACGCATGGCCGATTCAAAATCAGCAGGCGCCTTTTGCGCAGATTTGGACGTGGTTTTGGCGTTGGCCATAGTGTTCTCTTAAAGATTTTTGAAGTGTCAAAAAGCTAAATCGACTGACTACTGCGCACAAAAATGCGGGTAAAAAACACCCACGCAGTCACAATCGAATGCGACGTCATCCTAATTTGTGCCATTTTACGACAAAACGCCCATCTTCGACACAGCAAAACAACGGACAACCCCTTAGAACAACACAAAAAAACCCACCCATCAGCCCGCTCAGGTATAATCCGCACGTTTGTTTAGGTGCTCCCTCCCTTGGGAAATCCACCGTTTACCAGACGAATGGCTGTCCATAAGTGGACATGACCGCCGGGACCGCCTGCCATCGCAGACGCCGGACTTACTAAGGGATAAAACCATGACCCATCCGGGTAACCCAAACCAAATCACCCAGGGGCAAACGCAATTGCCCGTCTCCGCCTACTTCGACGAAACCCTGTACCAGCGCGAACTCGAAATTCTGTTTAAAAACCGCCCGCAATACGTCGGCCACGAGCTGATGGTGCCGAACGATGGCGACTACCAAGTGCTCGCCTCCGAGAACAATAGCCGCGCGCTAATCCGCGAAAAAGGCCAAGTACGCCTGCTCTCAAACGTCTGCCGCCACCGCCAAGCCATCATGCTCACCGATAGAGGTAACGCGCACAACATCGTCTGCCCGCTGCACCGCTGGACGTATGACCGCGAAGGCAAACTGCTCGGCGCACCGCACTTTAGCGACGATCCCTGCCTGAACCTGCACCAAACGCCGGTGCAAAGCTGGAACGGCCTGCTGTTCAAAGGCGGCAGCGAGTCGCAAGTCGCGCGCGATCTCGCGGGTATGGGTGTTGCGGATAAACTCAACTTCGACAACTACGCGCTCGGTCGCGTCGAGCAACACACCTGCCATTACAACTGGAAAACCTTCATCGAAGTCTATCTGGAGGATTACCACGTCGCACCGTTCCATCCCGGATTGAGCGGCTTTGTCACCTGTGACGACCTCGCATGGCAATTCGGCGAGCATTACAGCGTGCAAACCGTCGGCGTGTTTAAGCAACTCGCCCAACCCGGCTCGCCCGCCTATCAAAAATGGCACGACGCAGTGCTCCAATACCAAAATGGCGCACCACCAGCGCAAGGCGCGATTTGGCTCACCTACTATCCCAACGTCATGGTTGAGTGGTATCCGAATACCCTGATCGTATCAACGTTGCATCCGCAAGGTTTGAACCAAACGCTGAACGTCGTCGAATACTACTACCAAGACGACATCGTCGCCTTTGAACCCGACTACATGGACGCGCAGCGCAACGCCTACATGGAAACCGTCCTCGAAGACGACGAAATCGCCGAGCGCATGGATCAAGGACGGCGAGCACTGTACGAGCGCGGCGACAACGAAACCGGCCCCTACCAAAGCCCGATGGAAGACGGTATGCAACACTTCCACGCATGGTATCGGCGCATGATGGCACTGTAACCGATAGCCGCCTTTAGATGCAGAGCGGCGCAATCATGGAGTTGCACCTCCACAGTGCAGCTCCACAGTTTGTCCTCAGCCTCGGCGTAGAATGAGCGGCGTTGTTCATGACACTCAACCCGCTTATTTTTTATACAAAATGAATACCCCACATCACGCCAGCAGCATCGAAATTCTCAAAAACATCGCCCTCGAAGCCGGCACCATCGTGCGCAAAGGCTTTTTCGCAAGCAAAGAAATCACCCACAAAGGCACGGTCGATTTAGTCACCCAATACGACCTCGCCACCGAACAATTCATCGTTGAAAAACTGCGCGCCGCCTTTCCCGAACACCGCCTAATCGGCGAAGAAACCCACCAAGGCGACTACGGCGCAATATTAGAAAAAGCCATCTACATCGACCCGATCGACGGCACGACCAACTTCGTTCACGGCGTACCGCATGTCGCCATCTCCATCGCCGTGTACGAGCACGGCGAAGGCCAAATGGGCGTGGTCTACAACCCGATACTGGACGAACTCTACTGCGCGGTACGCGGCGAAGGCGCGTGCTGCAACGGCAAACCCATCCACGTCAGCACACAAGACACCCTGCAACAGGCACTGATCGCCACCGGATTTCCCTACACCAAAGTCGAACGCGGCGCAGATTTTGACTGGGTCATGAACGCCATGCAGCACATGCTCGCCGACGTACGCGACATTCGCCGCCTCGGCTCGGCGGCTTTAGACCTGTGCTACGTCGGACGCGGCCTGATGGACGGCTACTATGAAATCGCGCTCAAACCGTGGGATGCCGCGGCGGGCATGATCATCGCACGAGAAGCGGGCGCGGTGATCACCTCAATTGACGGCACAGCCGTTGACTTTAGCAACACCAGCGTGGTTGCCGCCAACCCAACCTTACATCAACAGATTGTGCAACATTTGCGATAAAACCGTAGGTTGGAGGTGAGCGCAGCGAACCCCAACAATATCCAGATAACATCCATGTTGGGGTTCAAAATCAATCACCCCAACCTACGCGCTAACGTTTGAGCTAAGGGGCAGGCACAGGCGGCGCATATAATGCGAAGCATGCGCCGACTGGGGCTGTCCAGCGAGCAGCGCGAGCGGCCTTGAGCGATTTGTTAGCTTCCATTACTGATTTCCCAGTTTTTTGAGAATACGACCTTAAACTTACTAACCATTTCTAGCAACCATAAGAACGCCTGCTGCTTATCGCCGCTTGCGAAGTCAAATTTTTGTGATACTCGAATTCTGCTGGCTTTCTTTTCTGGAAGCTCTTGCCAGACAAGACCACTAATATTTAATTGCGCCTCAATTTGTCCTTTGTGCTCGTAAAGTGCCTTATAAAGCGCCTTAGAATTAGGAATATAAAGTTCACAGCCAATTTGATTTTCGCTAGTTAGCGCTGTAAGTGCTATATGACTGTCTGAGCGCCCTATAGAAATGTCATACCAATGCTGTGCCCTTGGCGTTCTAAGCTTCAGCGATGGGCTATTTGACGATGCGTATTCTTTTAATAACTGCCAAAACTCTAGGAGCTTTAATTTTCTTTCAGTAAGCTGACCCTGTTCATGCACAGAGCCTCGAATAGATTTTGTCCACCCGTTTGGACGCGACACAACCATGAATTTTGGCGCAGGCTCGGAGTTACCTATTTGCCATAATTCGATCTTTAAGAGGAAGAAATTTATCTTTTCGTCTGTATGCTCGTTAAGCCACTCTACAGCCTGTTTATGCTCTTCTTTTACATCTTTTACGATCCAGACAATGTACTCAGCTTCTATTCCAGCTGCATACGTTAGTATCTGGCCCAAATGACTGTGGTCTGTAGATTCTAGCTGGTTCTCTATTACAATTTTTCTTCCTGTGGTTTCTTCCTGCGCAAGAATATCTGCACTGAAACGGCCTACGCCGGCTTCCGTTTGTATTAGCTCAATATCTATGCCGATTTCATCACCAAGCTCATCTAAGTTCTCGGACTCAGATAACCACTTTGTGAAATCCAATGCTTCATGCTTCCAGTATTCTCTGAGTTCAACTTTTTTAAGTTTTCCGAGCTTCATTGCGATTTCCTATTGGAAGCTAACTATTGTTATGCGTCATCATGTGTCAAATAACATTCTTCAACCTGACGCAT
>CAYZVI010000026.1:0-14027 GCA_964481695.1 uncultured Hydromonas sp.
CGGGGGCGCATGGCAAAATCAGTCAACACGATCGCATCGTGCGCACGGCGAAGTTTAAACACCCTCAGCGTTATTTAGACGCTATGGCTCATGGCAATGCGGTGGAAACCGAGCAGTATTTGAGCCGCAGCGAATTGCCGTTTGAATACATGCTCAATGCGTTGCGTCTGCGTGATGGCACAACGTTGGCACAGATGCAGATGGCGTGCGGTTTATCCGTGGTGGATTTGGAACCGGCGCTGTCGCAAGCTCAGGCCAAAGGATTGATGGTGAAGGATGTCGATGCGCTGCGTGTCACTGATTTGGGTTGGCGTTTTCTCAGTGACGTACAGGCGATGTTTCTGAGGGATAGCGATTAATTGATGCTGATTAAGGATCAATTAGCGGTGATTAAGCCACGATATGCTTTTTTATAAAAAACGGGATGATGGCAGAAATCAATAAAAAAGCACCAACCATCGCAAACGATAATTTCGGTTGATTGAGTACAATCGCGCCGACAATACACACCAGCGCTGTAATAAATCCCCACGAAAATGATTTTTTAAATGAAGGGTAGCGCTTTAAAGCCAGTAGTGACAATACATACAAAGTACCACCCACGGTTGCCGTTGCCATGCTGGCGGCAATCATGATTTGCATAATGTTCATGCGTTCAGGGTGCGGGCTGGTGAATGCAAAAATCCCTGCGCCGATGATCGCGACCAACCATGCGCCGATGGGATAGGCGATAAAGCTGATGTGAGGTTTCTTTTGATCGTCGGTATTGGCGATGTTGGTTGAAGTATTCATAGTTAGGCGGATTTTAAATAGATCAACAGATCAACAAAAATTAAAAAACACATTGTACCTGATTGCATTTCATCGTTCGCGATTAATCGTAAATAGTGTTTTTTTGTGCAAAAAGCGATTGAGTCAATTTGCGGTACAATGCGTTCAATTTTTATTATCGTTTTTACCGAGTTTTGTACATGCGTCATTTCCGTGATTGGTTGCATCTGTTTGGACAACAATTGAATTTATTCGATTGGGTTGATGGGCCAGTGTCGTCGAAAAATACGGATGCTATTGATCCTAAACCTTCGTTGCAGCCGGCCTTACCCTTTTTTGAGTCGGTTGAAACATTGGAGTCGCCATACGCCGTGACTTTACAAGAGCAAATCGTGCCTTATCGTTTGGAACGCACACGGCGCAAAACTGTGGGCATGATGGTGGATGCACAGGGTTTGCGCGTGCGTGCGTCGCAGCGCGTACCGATTGCGGAAATCGAACGGATTTTACAGAGTAAATCGACGTGGATACTGCGACATTTGGATAAGGCGGCGGAGCAAAAAACCACAGTCAGTTTTGTACCGAATCTGGATGTGGCGGATGGTACGCAAATGGCGTTGCTCGGTCGCGTGGTGCGTATCCGCTGGGGCAGTGTGCAACAGTTACCCGACTGGCAGTCGGTAGAACCTGAGCTGTGGGTTAAACTGCCACGTACTCGTTCGAATATGAGCGATGAGGCGGTGTCTATGAGCCGGCAAAATGCATTGGCCAACGCATTGGGCGAATGTTTGCTCGATTATCTGCATCGACGGGCACAGCAGTACGCACAGACATTTGATTTAAGCTACCGAGACATCGTGTTATCGAATGCAAAAACGCTGTGGGGTACGTGCCGCCGCGATGGGCTGGTTCGCATGAACTGGCGTTTGGTGTTTTTGGATGTGGCGCTGGTGGATTATGTTTTGGCGCATGAGTTGGCACACACTCGGCATATGAATCACAGTGCGGCGTTTTGGCTACAGGTAGAGCAGATGTGTCCGGATTATCGTATTTTGCGTCGGCAACTCAAACAATTTGACCTACGCATGGCGTAGGTCAATCATCAATCCATTGGTTAAGTATCGCTCAGGCAATCTGCGTCTGACGGTCGATAATCACATAGTGCTTTTTCATCGGTTCGGTGACTTCAAAGGTGCCCTTGAATCCGGCGGGGATGATAACCGCATCACCTACGGCAAATTCACGGCGCGAGCCATCGGTTTCGATAATGGCGCCGGCGCCTTCGATCACGTAGAAGTATTCGTCCTCATCCATGCCCATTTCGATGCGCCAGCTACCGACTTCACAAGCCCATACGCCCATGAATACTTCGCCACTGGCGTTGGTGAAATGATTCCAAGTCAAGCGCTGTGGATTGCCAGAGACCAGACGTTCAGGTCGTGGATAGTCAATTTCCGCCTCAGTTTTCATTTCGCGAAACAGTTGGATAGTCGGGGTGTTGGACAGCATGTGGCTCATGATTCCTCCGATAAAGACTTTGTGTTTTTAATTATAGCGAGGTTGATAGGTCAGGCGAACGTAAATCGGTGCGTAGGCTTCGGCTTGTGTGATTTCCACCAGTGATTCGCGGGACAGCTCCAGCATGGCGATGAAGTTGACCACCAGTACCGAGCGGCTTTCGCCTTGTTCGAGTAAATCATCAAACAATTCGGTGAATTCCATGAATCGACGATCATTGAGTTTACGCAAGATGTTGGTCATGAACTCTCGTACCGAGAGCGTTTCTCGGGTGATTTTATGTCGGGCGTTGAGTTTAGCGCGTTTGAGAATATCCATCCATGCGGATTTGAGATCGTCCATGTGCACGTTGGGTAGTTGTTTTTGCACCGTATGGTCGATCTCTGCACGAGCAGGCAGATAGTCGCGTCCGATGACCGGCATTTGTCCGAGGCTTTGTGCTGCGAGTTTGATTTGCTCGTATTCGAGCAAGCGACGCACCAATTCGGCGCGCGGATCGTCAACCTCTTCGCCGGTATCAGATTTTTTCACCGGCAGCAGCATGCGTGATTTGATTTCGATCAGCATGGCAGCCATGAGCAGATATTCAGAGGCCAGCTCGAGGTTGTAGGCTTTGATTTGGTCAACGTAGAGCAGGTATTGCCCCGTGACTTCGGCCATCGGGATGTCGAGAACGTTGAAATTTTGTTTGCGAATCAGGTAGAGCAGTAGATCCAGCGGGCCTTCAAAGGTTTCTAAAAATACTTCCAGCGCATTCGGCGGGATGTATAAATCCTGCGGCATATTGAACAGAGGCTCGCCGTAGAGGCGAGCAAATGCCATGCCGTCGACGGTGTCAGGCGTGGCCTGCTGCGTTTCAGGTGCAACCTGCTCCATTTGTGCCAACGCCGAGTCCAGTGCTTCGCTGGTCTCGGCGTTCGGATTGAATACCTTCGGGGTCATGTATTCGCAGTGACGAATCAGTGATCGGCTTTATTGATTTTCGCTTCGTCAAATTGGCGTTGCAGTGCGGCGTCTTGTTGCTTGTCCCACAGACGTGCACGACCTTCTAATTGCTTTTCGTACAGGTCTGGCTGTTGTTTGCGCATTTCTTGCATAAATTGGGTGAAGTCCGATTCGTAACGTGCCATTTTTTATTACTCCTTTTCATCATCAAGGGGATGAGAATTGTTTACAATACGGTATGTTTCAATACGGGTATACCGCATGGATTGCTCGTTATTTTACTCGAATTTGGTTTGTTTGGGCACGGGAATATTGTTGTTTGCTTCTTGTGCAAACCGGATGCGATGGCTATTATGGCTGGATAATTATTTGATTTAAATTTAATGACACGACGCACACAAGGTTTATTTGTTAATTGCTTACGCCGATTGACCTACGGGACAATCGGCGCGGCTTTGCTAACCTTGAGTATGCCTGCATGCGCGGATAATTATTCGATTATTGTAGATGCGCCAGCTGAAGCCAAAGCGCTGTTGGAACAGTATCTGGATATCGTGCGTTATCGCACGCGCGAGGATATTCGCGATGAATATTTGGATTTCTTAGTTGATCATGCTGCTGAACAAGCTGCCAGCTTGCTGGCGACCAAAGGTTATTTCAATAGTCGCATTATTATTGTGGATGATCGTACCGGAAAAACAGTCGGAACCGATGCACAGTTAAGTGCGGCGCAAGCCGCACAGCAGACACGAGCATTGGGTCAGCAACAAGCGATGATGTATGGAAGTGAAGCCACATCCGAAAAAGCGGTGGACGGAGAGCGTAAAGTTGAACCGGTTCAGGCAAAGCCAAGCTATACCATAAAAATAGAGCTCGGTCAGCAAGCCAAAGCGAAGTCGGCGAAACTGACCATGACCGGTTTGATCAATCAGCAGGATCCACAGCGTGCGAATGATTTGATATTTGACTGGTCTCTGCAAGAGGATGAGCCATTTACACAAACGGATTGGGCTTTGGCTAAAACCTTGCTGTTACGCAAAATTCGCTCGGATGCTTATGCTGGCGCACGTTTTAAGAGTACTGAGGCTGTGGTTGATTTGCCACGAACATCGGTGGATGTCAGTGCTATTTTGGATTCAGGGCCATACTTTACTTTAGGAGATGTTGAAGTCTCTGGTTTGCGTCGCTATCGTAAGTCGATAGTGAGCAATGTCAATACGATAGAGCCGGGTGAATCCTATAACCGCGAAAAATTATTGGCATACCAAAAGCGTTTGCAGGACTTGCCTTATTTTTCGAATGTGGTTGTGGATATTAGCGCAGATCCAAATGATGCTCAATTGACCCCAATTAAGGTGAGTGTGATTGAGCTACCGACTTCCAATTTCAAAGGTGTTGTGGGCTATGGTACCGATGCGGGATTTCATGCGAAAACCCAGTACAGTCATTACAATGTGTTTAAACGTGGTTGGATTTATGATGTGCGCTATGACTGGCAGCAAAAAGAGCGTATCGGGCAAATGTCGTTAACTACGCCGCAGAATAAAAAACATTACCAGTGGAGCTTGTTTGGTAAGTTTGACGATGACCGTACATTGGATATTATCGATCGAACGGCACAGATTGGTTTGCATTATTCACGCAAGCTTGAACGTAGTGCAATTTCCTATAATCTGGACTATTACAACAGCCGATTGGATGATTTCCGAAGTCGTGCTTGGGTGTTGAGCGTAGATTGGTCAAAACATAACGTGGATAATAATTCATATCCACGCCAAGGCTATGCGATTGATGCTTCGGTAGGAGGAACCAGCAAGGCCATGGGCTCAAGTGCCAGTTTTATTCGGTGGTATGGTCGCTATCGTCATTTTTTCCCATTCTTGAAAAAAGACTCTTTGGTACTCAGAGCTGAATTGGGTGTGGTGAATACCCGTGGTGAGTGGTATGACATTCCATCCAGTTTGTTATTTAAGGCAGGTGGTAGTAATTCGATACGTGGGTATGCTTACCAAGGCATTGGTGAGACAGAGGGAATGAAATATGGTGAAGTGTTTCCAGCCAAGTATATGGCGACGGCATCGGCAGAGTATACACATTGGTTCAGCAATTCATGGGGTTGGGCTGTTTTTTACGATGTCGGTAGCGTCACCGATGATTTGAAAAACCGCCCGTTGTATCACGGGATAGGTATTGGTGCGCGTTGGCGCAGTCCGGTCGGGCCAATTCAGTTTGACGTGGCATACGGCTATCCACGTAAACGTATTTCACCACATATTTCAATTGGGATTATGTTTTGATGCAGGACGAGCAAAAGAATCAAGCCCCTTTGTCGGAAGTGCCTGCGGATGCGGCGGGCAGTGTGACATCAGGCCAAACAACGACTGCGCCTACAAAGCCTAAGCGAGGTGGGTGGTTGCGTGTGTTGGCCATAGTGTTGGCTCTGCTTTTATTGCTATTGGCAGGTTTCTTGGTTGTGGCTCAATCTGAGCGTGGTACTAAAGCTTTATGGAAAACCACTCGTGTGTTAACGGGTGGGAAAGTTCAAGCACACTGGCTCTCAGGTAGTTTGGCGCATGGTGGTAGTGCTGACAATGTACAAATTCATTTAAGTACGGTACATATCGACATCCATGATGTGTCGGGTGAGTGGCGCTGGCGGTTATTGCCGGTGCATTGGCAAGTGGATCGTCTTGCGGCAGAGCGTTTGGACATCACGCTATTGCCCTCCAATGAAAAATCCGAACCACTGCAGCAGATCGCCATGCCCTTTGCTTTTACCGTGGATAATCTGTCTGTGCCTGAGGTCAACCTGATTCAAGGGCTGAAAACCACGGTATTAAATGATGTATCTGGCAGCTTGAATACCGACAAAATTCAACATCAAATTAATTTATCCCATTTACGTCAGGGTAATGCTGAATATACCGGTCAATTGGCAATCAACGGTAAGCGACCCTTTAGTCTTGATGGCCTGATCGATGCCACAGTACATGACGGCAATAATAATTATTCGGCCAAAGTGATTGCCAAAGGTGATTTGAAACATCTAAATCTCGGTTTAAGTGCGGATTCAGCAGTGGAAGGAAAGCAAGGGCTGTTGGCTGGGCAAGGGGCGTTAAGTGTGCAATTATTGGATGGTCTGTATATTCACCAAGGCCATATGGATTTCAAACACGTCAATCCTAAGTTGTTCTGGAGCAGTTTTCCAAAGGCGGATGTAGACGTTACTTTGGACACCGATGCACCGGTAAAGCAAACTGTTGCCGATACGCAAAATGCAAACGAACGCTTGCCGGTACAGGGTCGTTGGACTTTAGTCAATCATTTGCCACTCACTTTAGCCGAGTTAGGCATTCCTGTCATCTCTGGGCAGGGGCAGTTTACATTGACGGACAAGCAGCAAAATCTGAACAATATGCAGGTTGCGCTGTTGGGTGGCGGCTCGCTCAATGGCAGCGGTCAGTTTGCCAATCGCCAAGGTCAAATCGACGTAACTGTTTCAGATTTTAATCTCAAGTCTATTTACACCAAATTACTCAACACCGCGCTGGATGGTTCGGTACGAATCAATATGGATCCAGATAAGCAAAGCTATGTGGGTCAACTCGCGCAGACAGGTAATGTCAATATGCGTATTGATGCGGACGTATTGATGGGTGGCGGTTTGATTGACATCAAGCAATTCAAAATTGCTGGTTTAGGTGCTGCGCAATTAAATCTCGTCGGTAAAATTCAGCAAAATGATGAAATGATGCCGTTCGATGGAAAATTGAATGTACAGCAGTTTAATCTGCGTGATTTAGGTGATTTTCCTAGTAGCCAACTGGCCGGGGCTTTTGATGTCAAAGGTGCCATTAAGCCCGATTTCAAACTGGATATGAAAGGCGAACTTACGCCGAGTCGTTGGGGTGATGCTAAAGCCCAAGGCAAGCTTGATTTCACCTTCCAAGCACCTAACCGCATTGAAGCCCGTGTGATAGATGTGGCGGTTGGTGACAATCTATTTCAGGCCAAAGGCGCGCTGGGTCAAGAAGGTGATCGATTCAATTTGTATATCAATGCCAACAATTTATCGCAGTTGCAATTTGGCTTTGCTGGTCGACTTAATGCTGTTGGCGACTTATCCGGCTCGTTGACCAAGCCGCGCGGTCGTCTAGAAGCGCAGGGCGGAAATTTAGCGTTTTCTAACAACAAAATTCAATCGGTTAATTTCAAAGGGCAATGGGAAACGGGCGCAAATGGACCGTTGAATGCTGACGTGGATCTGGTTGGCTATGCTGTGGGTCCAGTGAACCTGCGTCAGCTAAACGCTACGGTGCGCGGTACGCAGGCGTCGCATCAGTTCAATGGGCGATTTGCCGGTAATATTTTAGTGCGTGAGGCCGCAGTTGATCATCCCGTGGTGCAGTGGATTTTGGATGGGCAGGCGAGTGGCTCGGGCAGCATCACCGATGATGGCTGGCGTGGTCAAGTTAATCAGTTGAATAACGTTGGTCAGCCGAATATTCAATTACAGCAACCGACGCAAATTGCTTATGAAAAGCAAGAATTTAAGATCACTCGACTGATCGCGCGCGTGCAGGAGGCCCAATTAAATCTGGATAGTCTGGCTATTCAAGGACAACGCATCAATAGCAAAGGCAATGTGAGCAATTTGGTGGCTAACCGCTGGCTATCATGGTTGGCGATTACCTTGCCTTTTTATCCATCGGATGACTTTGCTGTCCGTGGTCAATGGGATATTGGCATGGGCGCTCAGCCGACAGGTGGTTTCCGTTTTGAGCGTGAACGCGGGAATATCGCTTTGGATGTGCGCCGACGCAATTTAATCGAGCTGTCAGATTTGAATTTTCAAGGGCGTATGGCGGGCACGCAAATGGTTTTATCGGGCGTACTCAACGGCCCAAGCATCGGTCAAACGCAAATTCAGGGTACTTTGGGTTTGATCAATGGCGCATATGGCTGGGTCGTGTCGGGTTTGTCTCCACTGAATCTGCGTGCTGATGCGCGTCTCAATCAGCTCAAACAGTTTAACCAACTGTTTGGCGTAAATGTGCGGATTGATGGTCAGGCTCAGGCCGATTTGACTCTTAAGGGTACGCTCGCATCATGGTCGCCTCAGGGTATTATCACGGGACAAAATCTGAGTTTTTATCATGTGGATGAAGGGATACGATTAGAAAATGGTGTTGCTCGTTTGCGTATAGAGCCATCACAAATTATTTTCGAGCAGTTTGAAGCCAAAGGGATTGAAGGTACTTTGTCGGTCAGGGGCACGGTTGGTTGGGGTGCGGGGCAAAAACAAGGAGTTAAAGCCACTATGGTGATGAACCAGTTGCGTCCGTTTGCTCGGCCTGATCGTGAGGTGGAGCTCAGTGGAACGACGGATTTAGGCTTTGATGGCGTACGTGTGTTTTCGATCAAAGGTAATGTCAAAGTAGATAAGGCGTTTATTGACCTACCGCCAACACGGGCGCCAGAGCTGGATAATGATGTGCGTTTTGTACAAGCCCCGGATACAAAAGCGCAGCAGAAGAAAGTCTACGTCACTGAAACTGACATTAATTTAGATTTAGGAAAGAACTTCCGCTTCAAAGGCCGTGGTGCTGATGTTTATTTGGGTGGTGTTTTACGTGTGCATTCAGGGGTGGATTATCCTGAACTACGTGCCAATGGTGTGGTACAGATTGTGCGCGGTACTTATATTTTTTATGGACAGACGTTAGTAGTGCAACGAGGTCTGGTAACTTTCTCTGGACCAATTGATGACCCAAGTTTGAATATTATGGCCACTCGTGTGGCTGGCCCAACCGAAGTAGGTGTTGAGCTCAATGGCACCTTAGCTGATCCTCGCGCTCGTTTAATTTCAAATCCGGATATGCCGGATGAAGAAAAATTAGCGTGGTTGTTATTTGGCCGTTCGACCGCAGATTTGGGGCAAAACGACATCAGTGCGATTGCTGGAGCAGCTTCGATTTTACTCAGTACCGATCAAGGGCGAAAAATCACGGATCGCTTTGGAATTGATAACATCAGTGTGGGCGCAGTCAATAAAAAAGATGGTTCTTCAGGCACATATGTGGGGTTAGGTAAACAATTTACGGATCGCTTCAGTATCGCATATGAGCAAGGCGTGGATACCGTCAGCAGTGTTCTGCGGATTACTTGGGCGCTTTCACGGAATTGGGAAGTTATTTTGCGTGGTGGTACGACCAATGGTATTGACCTTCAGTATCGTCGCCGGTTTGACAGACTTTGGAATAGAGATCATAAATATGATGACAATGTTAAATAATACCTTGCCTTTTCGCATCGGTCAGGGTTTTGACGTGCATGCTTTGGTGGAGAACCGTCCATTGATTATTGGTGGCGTCACCATTCCGTATGAAAAAGGATTGTTGGGGCATTCGGATGCAGATGTGCTGTTGCATGCGGTGACCGATGCCTTGCTCGGCGCTTTGGCTTTAGGCGATATTGGCCAGCATTTTCCGGACACCGATCCCCGTTTCAAAGGTGCAGACAGTCGTGTGCTACTGCGTCATGCCTATGAACTGGTGCGGGATAAAGGTTATGTTTTGGGCAATTTGGATGCAAGCATCATTGCACAGGCGCCAAAAATGATGGCGCATATTCCCGCCATTCGTGAGAATATCGCGGCGGATTTGGGGGCGGCGTACACATCGGTGAACGTGAAGGCCAAAACCTGTGAAAAACTCGGTTTTCTCGGACGTTCCGAAGGGATTGCTTGCGAGGTGGTGGTGTTGCTGGTGCAAGATCACGAACCACCGACACAAGAACAAAGTCGCACCGAAATTGTTTGAGTGAGCGATGTTGATTGTATGAGTGTGCAAAAACTATCTCCCAATTTATTGGCATTGGATACTTCCAATCAATATTGTTCGGTCTCTCTGCACTGGGGCGGCCAGATACTGGCGCAGCATGAATGGTCGGAGCAAAAACATTCGCAAATGATATTACCGATGGTGCGTGCGCTGATGAGCGCGCAGAATGCGGATTTTGCTGATCTGGATGCGCTGGTCGTGGGGATTGGTCCGGGTGGGTTTACCGGTGTACGTTTGGCTGTTTCGATTACGCAGGGCTTAGCATTTGCTGCGCAAAAACCGGTATTGGCGTATTCGTCTTTGGCTGCAATGGCATTGGTTGGATTGCGGCAAACGGAGCTCACACAAATCGTCATCGCGATGGACGCACGGATGCAGCAGGTGTATTGGGCGCACTATTCTCTAAGTGAGGGGCTCTTGCAGTCTGTGGTCACACCGAGTTTGGGTGATGTGGGCGTGTTTGCCAACTATTTAGCAGGCATTGGCGAGCCTTGTGCTGTAGCAGGCAACGCAATCACCGTGTTTGAACCCATCGCGCAAGTCTGTACGCGTGCACCATTAGTGGTCGCGTCGATTGATCACGAGGCGCCGCATGCCGAGGATTTATTGCATTTGGCCTTTATGGCTTGGCGTAATGGTGCTTGGGAAGAGGGCGTGCTGCTATCGCCGGAGCAGGTGCAGCCGCTCTACGTGCGCGATAAAGTGGCGCAAACCATCGCCGAGCGTGAGGCGGTGAGTGCTGTTCGCGTTCAATCATTATGAGTCCATCGAATTTTTCATACACGGCACGGCAATTGCAGATCGAGGATTTAGTGCAGTTGGCCGAGCTAGAGCAGGCCACACAGCTTGATCCGTGGTCTGAGGCGCAGGTTTTGGCAATTGCGCCGTTATTAGACAGTGGTGAATATCTCGGAACGGTGTTGTTGCATGGTTCAGAGATAGTCGCGTATATTTTGGCGCGAGTGTTTTTGGACGAGTGCGAAATGTTGAGCGTCGGCGTTGCACCCAATGAACAGGGTAAAGGCTTGGGAAAACAGGTGTTGCGGGCGTTTTTGGCTCATTTGCCCGAGTTCATGACACAGGTGCATTTGGAGGTTCGTGTGTCGAATCTGTCGGCGCAACGATTGTATGCCGGTGCTGGCTTTATTGAAGTCGGGCGACGAAAAGGTTATTATGCCGTCCTAACAGCAGATGGACAGAGCGGGCGCGAGGATGCGCTGCTGATGTCTAAATTTTTAAAAACTACGTAATATGAATTTGCACAAAACCTATCCTGAAGCTCACGACGCATGGCTGTATGCCATGGGTATTGATGTGCGTTGGCGTCATCGCGCTGCGCATGATGTCGCTCAGAACGAAATGGTTGATGTGAAAAATTGCGACGTGGCTTTACCTGAGGTGATTGCTCAAGCACGCTATTGGTTGATCGGAGAACCGATTTTGACCACGCGCGATGCTTATGTTCTGGCGGGTTTGCTGTGGTCTATTAATGCCGATGAGCGTCAAGTTGTTTACAGTTCAATCATGTCCCAAGCAGAGCCGCATGCTAGTCATACATTTGCAACCTCTCTGCCTTCTTGGTCACAATTGCGTATGCAGGATGTGTCCAGTCAGATGTTGAGGCTTTTACCCGATATTTTAAGAAAATACCCAAACTTACGGGTTTTTATTCTGGGGGATTTCGATGTTTTTGATCGAGAAGCTTGTAGTGGATTGAACTGTATTTGGTTGCCTTCTGCCGAACAAATGCATCTGAATACTCTGCAAAAGCAAATGGCTTGGCAAAGTGTAAAAGATTTTCGGTTTTCTTAAGTTCAAATAAACGAGGGATTCTAATGGTATGGGGCGTTTTCGCATATATCAGATTTATTATAATCAGAAGACATTTGAACAGCTCGATAGCGGTTTTACGCCCTTGGATAATTCGATCAATTCTCGGCCAGAATGGTATGAGTTTTGGGCGATAAAAAATTTTCTGGATACTCATGTTTTAGAGGACAGTACCTTTTATGGTTTTGTTTCTCCTCGGTTTTTGCATAAAACCCATTTGACTGCAGAAAAACTCAAAGCGTTAATGAAACCACATGCGCATAATATCGATGTGTTCCTGTTGGCAACATCTTGGTCGCAAGTGGCTTATTTCAAAAATCCATTTGAGCAAGGCGAGTATTGGCATCCGGGTATTTTAGATTTATCTCAGCAGGTTGTTGATACTTTGGCTTGGGATATGAAGCTCAATGATTTGATCTGCAGTACGCATGATTTTGCTTTTTGTAATTATATTTTTGCAAAAAAATCATATTGGATACAGTGGAGAAAGTATGCCGATCAATTTTTCAATTTGGTTGAAAATCAAACGGGTTCTTTTGGCGATACCTTGAGAGGTCACACGCAATACGCAGCAAGAATGGCGCCTATGAGAGCATTTATTCAAGAGCGACTTCCCGCCATTATTTTGAAAAAGGACAAGTATCGCACCTATTCGATAGGTAATGCGACAACCTTTCCAATTGATGCAACTTTGTTTCGTAATCCCGGCGTTTACGAGCGCGCGGTTTTGCAAACATGTAATTTGCTAAAGTATCGCTACAATCAAGATGGCAATCCCGAACATCTAAGCGCTTACCTTCATATTCGCCAGCAAGCGCAGTTGACCAAATAAGGGTTTTAGCCATCCACTGGGTGTTCTGGCGTGTCAAGTAGTAGCTGGTAAAACGCCAAATCCAGCCACTCACCAAATTTAAACCCGGCTTGTTCGATTGTACCGGCATGGGTAAAACCAAACTGCTCGTGCAAATGGATGCTTGCCGCATTGGCTGCGTCAATTGCACCAATCATACAGTGGTAGTCCTGTGCTTTGGCGTGCTCAATCAGCTGCTCCAGCAGTACACGTCCCACACCTTTGCTGCGATATTTCTGATGAATGTATATGGAGTGCTCGATGGTGTATTTGTAAGCGGGTTTGCTGCGAAATACGCCATAAGTGGCGAATCCGAGTAAGTTTTCATCATCGTCATAAGCGCCCAGCACGGGAAAATTGTATTCCCGTTTTTCGGCAAACCACTGGATCATGTTTTGTGCGGTTCGTGGTTGATATTCGTACAGTGCGGTTGAGTGAGCAATGGCTTCATTAAAAATGCTCAAAATCACGGCACTGTCACGCGTTTCTTCACATGCTTGTATGTGTATCATAGAAATGATGGGTTGATTAGATAACCAACTGTTTTTAAAAGAAAATTAAAATGATTTCGGTGTGTGGCTAAGGGACTTGAATTACAAGCAAATCCGCCTGAAAATCCACCGAAAATGGTATGATAACGCCTATTTAAGGCGCTGTTGTAAACGTTTGTCAAAAATTGGCAAAGACGCAACGGTGAGAACCTTCAGACATAAGATAATTCCAATACGATGTGCCGTTCGTCATCGTTGAACAAAAAAGGTTTGCAGTGCGTTTAACTCATATCAAATTGGCAGGGTTTAAATCCTTTGTGGATCCCACGAGCTTTCAACTGCCGGGGCAATTGGTCGCGGTCGTCGGCCCGAACGGTTGTGGCAAGTCCAATATCATGGACGCGACGCGTTGGGTGTTGGGTGAGTCACGCGCATCCGAGCTGCGTGGCGAATCCATGTCCGACGTGATTTTCAATGGCTCGGGCAATCGCAAACCCTCTGCACGTGCGTCGGTCGAGCTGGTGTTCAGTAACGACGAAGGCCGGGCCGGTGGCCAGTGGAGCCAATACGCCGAAATCGCCGTGCGTCGGGTGCTCACGCGTGATGGTGGTTCGAGCTACTTCATCAATGGGCAACAGGTACGTCGCCGCGACGTACAGGATATTTTTATGGGTACGGGCTTGGGGCCGCGCGCTTATGCGATCATTGGTCAGGGCATGATCTCGCGCATCATCGAGGCCAAACCCGAAGAGCTGCGTGTGTTTTTAGAAGAAGCCGCCG
>CAYZVI010000027.1:0-13922 GCA_964481695.1 uncultured Hydromonas sp.
GCATCCGATGCAGCCAATACCGCTCGCTTAGTAGAAATTCATCAGCGCTGCTGGGCCAATCACAGCGAGGTACCGGTACGTATCGAAACGCTGGCTGAAAATCAAGGCTTGAGCGGCGCGCGCAACCACGGCATTCAAATGGCGCAAGGCGAATATGTTTTCACGCTGGATGCGGATGACTACGTCAACAAAAAAGCCTTTATCAAGGTTCTTAAAGACGTACAAAACCTCAATATGGATATGATCTTTTTCGGCAGCTATTGGTATGAAAATGATCATGCCTGGGGCATGCAAGGGTTCAAATTTGAACCGAAAGCGGAAATAGCGGTGGATCAAAAAATCTTGGCCAGCTACATCAACGCGCAGACGTTTTACGCATGGCGCTTCATCGCCAAGCGCGAACTGCTGTTGCAAGTACCTTATCCGCCGCGTTTGTACATGGAAGATGTAGCGACTACCACGCCCTTGCTCTCACGCGCCAAACGGGTGTGGTACGAGCCGGATCAAGTGGTGTATTACCGCCAGAACCCAAATTCCATTATGAAGGTGTGGAATGAGAAAAAAAGCATGGACTTTCTCACCACCGTTCACATGTTGCGCGAGCGATTGCTACTTGACGAACCAATGAGTAAACCGTTAGAAAGCGCATATTTTGGCTTGAGTTGTAAATCTTATCTCTGGGCGTGCGCTGATGCCATTCGGCATCAGATTCCCGATGCCTTGGGGGCTTGCCAAAGAATAAAAGACACACATGTGCAGATGTTTGGTAGAATCGGCCTCACTCAATGGCCTAAAGTCGCTCGACTGCTCGATCGTCGACAAACTTTGGCCTTGATTTTACTTTATTACAGCCCGAGACTGTATCGAATCGCACTCAAAGCAAAACAGACTTTATTCCCAAAAAAATAGGAGTTGCATATGTCTCAAACAGCAGTAGCAGCCGCGCCAGCAAAGAAGGCGCGTTTGGACGCCGTCGATGGCGTCCGTGGCCTGATGGCTCTGATGATTGTATTGAACCACTGGTCCACTGGTAATGCGTGGGGGCGTTTTGGTTGGACGGGTTTGTACAATCTGCTCGAAATCTTCTTCATGATCTCTGGTTTCTTCATTGCCTTGAGTGCGCTCAAACCGAAACCGTGGGATCCTGCGGTGGTGGTTGATCACATCACCAAGCGTGCTGACCGCTTGTGGTTGCACTATTTGTTCTCGGTGTTCTTGGTGTTTATATTGATTGCCGTAATGGCGTTGATGCGCGGTGGCTTTGATGGTAATTATAGCTTGCTCGATGCAGCGATTAAAAACTACCATACCGAAGGCTTCTCGCTGAACATGTTTAAAAACATCTTCTTGTTACAAGCATTCAGCATTCAGCACTATGAAATCAACTACAACTACCCAGGTTGGTCACTGTCGGTAGAGGTGTTTGGTGGTGCGGTATTGTTCGCAGTGCTCAGCCGTTTCAAAGCGCAAGCAGCATGGATCACAGCTTTCTCTGGCTTTTTCTTCTGGGTGTTGTTGCAGCACGATTATAATTCGCTCGAAGTACACGTTCAAGAATACAATGGTTTTATCGTTGCGGGGTTGCTGCGTTTCTTTATGGATGCGAGCATTGGTGCCTTTATCTTTACGCAAGTGTCTAAAATCAATTGGTCATCCAAATGGCGCATGATTGAGCCGCTGGTGTGGATCGCTATGCTGTACATCCTGTGGCGTCCGGACAGCCCGCACGCATATAAAGACTACATGATGTTGCCATTTGGCGGTTTGTTCGTCATCATGTTGACTAAATCTGAAAGCATGTCACAAAAGATTTTCTCGACCGCGCCGTTTAAATTTTTGGGCAAATACTCGTTGAGCGTGTTCTTGTTCCATGCGCCGATCTTGATGTTGTTGCAGTGGTTGAATGTGTTCCAACACGACAAAGGCATCATGATGCTGGTGGATAAAATCTTGGTGTTGGTGGTGGTGTTGATTCTGGTGGTGATTTTGGAAAAAACCTACTTCACCCTGCGTGAAAAATTCAATTGGAAAATCGGCTGATTGACCCCATAAAAAATGCCCGCCCATCGGCGGGCTTTTACATTGAAGATTGCAGAATAGATATGAAGGTTTGTGCTGTCGTTGTCACCTATAACCGCCGTGCGTGGCTGATCGAATGCCTGCAAACGCTGCTTGCACAGTCGCGTGCTTTGGATGGCATCGTGGTGGTGAACAATGCCAGCACCGACGACACACAGGCGGCGGTGGATGGTTTGGTAGCACAACATCCCAATATGTGCTGGCACATTGCACACAACACCCAGAACACTGGCGGAGCGGGTGGTTTTGCACAAGGCATGCAAATGGCGCATGAGGCCGGTTATGACTGGATTTGGGTCATGGACGATGATGTGCTGGTGCGCGAAAATGCCTTGGCCGATTTGCTCCAGTTTTCCGAGCGCGCCGATATATTGCACGGTCGACGCACCAATCCTAACGGCGCGCCCTTCTATTGGCAAAGCACCTTCATTCCGTGGATCGGCTTTAGCCGACCCTATCCCGACAGCGTATTTCAAAATGGCGGTGATATTTGGTACACCAATGTTGCGTGCTTTGAAGGCGCGTTGATTCATCGCCGTGTATTCGATCGCATTGGTTACGCCGATCCGCGCTACTTCCTCGCGTGGGACGACACCGAGTTTGGCTACCGCGCGTCCGAGTTTTTCAAGGTCGCGTACTGCAACGCCTACACCCTAATTCGTCAGCGCGGTCACGATAATATTGATATTGGTGTGCGTTCACTGTATCGCGCGAGCGATATGTATCGCTATTTTCACATTCGCAATCGGTTTTTATTGATCCAAACGCTGCTCAAACGCGAGCCACGCATATGGGCACGTGTGTTGCTGCGTGTCACATATCACAGCTTTACTGCTGTGTTGTTTGCCAAGGAAATGGTGCGCGCTGCGATGTTCAAAGAGAAAAATTTCGGCATACCCGCATTGTGGCGCGGATTGAAAGATGGTCTGCGCGGCTGCTTCGGCGCGATGCAGTAGTCTCAATCGTCTCCTAAAAAACGTGGGTCTATCGGTTTGCCTACGTCTTTATTGGTACGCAATTTATTTTTCTTGCGTTGATGACGTACCAACTGTTCGGCCACGCGCTCGCGCCATGAGTCACGACGCATGACCAACCAGCGCGGTGAGCGGAAAGTGACCATGCGCCGATACAACCAGATATACAGCGCAACGAAACCTAAGGCAATCCACATCAGGGCTTGTGTGTTTGACCAAAACAGTACCGCCGGAATGACCGTCAACATCGCCATGCTCCACAAGTACGGTGCGGTCATCGAATTGCGCTGCGTGCGTACATGCGCATCATCCGCACGTACCATCCAGCGCACGAGGCGTTTATACACCATCATATGAAAATGAAGACCATCCGGTGTGCCGGGTGATTGACCGCGCAATAGTTTTTTCCGATAAATCGAAAATAGCGTTTCCCACACCGGATACAGCATCAACACCAGCGGAAACCACGGCGATACCGTCGTATTGCGCTCGATCAACAGCACCGAGAGCACGCCCAAAACGAAGCCCCATAAATACGCCCCACCGTCACCGGCGAAAATCATCCCGCGTGGGAAATTCCACACCCAGAATCCCAGTGTCGCGCCAAACAACGCACATGCCACCGCGAGGATTTGATAATCCGCGACCTTGAATGCCACATATGCAATCGCCGCTGTTACCATCAGCACCACCATGCCGGCCAAGCCGTTATAGCCGTCGATGATATTCACCGCGTGCGCCACGCCGCCGACCGCAAACATCGTGAACAGCAACGAGCCGATCGGAATTGCCAACAGCATATCCAAGCCCGGCACGGCGACATAATCAATGCGTGCATCCAATAACCACCATGCCAACGCCGCTGATAAAAAACTCGCCAGTAGCCGATCGCGCGGCCCCACTTTTTTCGTCAAATCCTCAGCCAAGCCACCGATAAATGCCGGAATCAGCGTCATCATAAACAATACCCACCACTGCCAGCGAATCGGCGCGACACTGACTGAAATCAGCGCACCAATCATCAGTCCGAATATAATCGGAATCCCGCCGACGCGCGGTGTGCTCTGGGCGTGAAACTTCTGTGGTGCGTCGTTCAAATGATGGTCGTGCGTCAGGTGCGAATGCACGTGCTGATAGCGCAGTAACCAAATGGTCACGGCGAAACTGACGATCAAAGCACCAATGAGCGTTAATAACATCGAGCGATTTACGAAAAAATGAATACGACCAACGCGAAAACGGTTGGTAAGAGAGTCAGCATATTGTACCGCAGCCCCGCTGGATTGCGGCGGCAAAATTTTTGTCATCACTCTTAATTTCAGGGTTTGCTACGGTACAATGAGCCTCTGTTTTTGATCCGAAAAGTGCGAATCCATGAAAAGCCTTCTGCATTTCCTACTGTTGTGCGTGATCGCTGCATGGGTCGGCATGGCTTTGAATGGCTGCATCTGTCGCATGGATTGCTACTCGGGGCATTGCTGGTCAGTGTATTGGCCGGTTGGCTGTGGCGAAAACCCGATATGCCGAAATGGGTGCTGCCGGTGATTCAGGTGGTGCTCGGCGTTTCAACCGGATTGCTGTTTCAATCGGGCATCAGCGAATTTTCAACGCTGCATCTGATGAGCTTCGCTTTCATGTGGGCGAGTTTGCTGGTGTATATGGGCGTGGCCTTTGTTTGGCTGCGGCGCGTGGCGCGTTGGTCACGCACGGATGCGCTACTGGCGGTGTATCCGGGGGCTTTGGCCGCGGTGTTGGATCTGTTTCATCTGACGCGCGCGTCCAATCATGTGGTGCTGGTGCATGTGTTGCGCCTGTTCGTATTGACGCTACTGGTAACGGTTTTGATTCCGGCTGCGCCCTTGATGCCTGCGGCGAATGCCGAGTTATTCAGTGTGCAGCAGGTTGTCCCTGTTGGGCTGCTGTTGGTGGCGATCGTGGGCGTGGGTTTGCTGTTGCGGCGTTTGCACGTACCTGCGCCGTATCTATTGACCGCGATGGTGTTGACCGCTTGGGCAGTACATGCGGGTTATGTGCCGCTGTTTGCTGTGCCGCGTACGATTTCGGATAGCACCACGGTGCTGCTCGGTGTATTGATCGGTTCGATTTTGGTGGATTTGCGTTGGGCGGATGTGCTGCTTCATGGGCGCAGCAGCATGGTGGTTTTGGCCATCGCCATTGTGGTGACGGCGTTATTCGCCGCTGGTGCGTCGTGGTTGCTGCATTTGGATTTTCGCGCACTGATGGTGTCGTATATTCCGGGTGCGATCGAAACGGTGGCGACCGTCACCCTCGCCGCAGGTATGAATGTGATGTTCATACTGTCGCATCATTTGCTGCGGCTGATGGTATTGCACATTGCGCCGGTGTTCGTGCGTGATAAAGGCGATTAGCGCGGCAAATTCTGCGCCAATGCGGCGTTGGCGCGCTCGATGGCTTTGTGCTCTTTCCAGTTCATGTAGCGTTGTTGGAAACGCGCCTTCATCAGATCGTCGAATTTGCGCTGCGCCAGTAGATTCCACAGACTGTGGGCTTTAATTGACCAGCTTTCGTCCCATGCGCGCAGGGAAAGGGAGAAAGAGCCATCGAGGTATTTCATCCAATGCCACCAACCGCTCGGCATGAACAAGGTATCTCCGTATTCCAAAAAGCATTCAATGCCCTCCACCCCTTCGAGCGCCGGAAATCGCGTGGTGTCTGGATTCTCCACGTCGTAGTCCTCCAGCGCATAGGTGGCATACGGGATGCGGTACAGGCGTTCTTTCCACTTGTAGTCAAACAAAATGACGTGTTTGCGTCCAAAATGCGTGTGGAAAATATGCGCCATGTCGATGTCATAGTGCAGGAAGGTTTCCGAACCAATGCCGCCGAAAAACATCGTTGGGTGTTTGTCGAGAAAGCCGCCCATTAAGTCTTTAGGCGGCACATAGTCGTTGAGTAAACTCGGTGCGTGTTTGATCGGGTCAAACAGGAAAATGCGCAGATCAGTCGGTTCGCGTTGAATCAAATCAATGTAGTCGCCAAACCTCATCTCAGCGCTCGGCGCATTGATCGGTGCTGCGGGATCGGCCTTGCTGCTATCGTACAGCGGTACAGTGATGTCACCGACCACGGATTTCATGTAGTCCAGCGACCATTTTTCAAATGCTAGCCAGCGTCGTGCCATATTCCGAATCACCAACGGACGGCGTGGTTTCAGATATTTTTCGACGAATTCTGCGCGGCTGATGTCGTCCACCACGTCTATCGGAGTGAGTTTGAAGCCCATATAACGCTTTGTATCGATTCATTAAAGTTACATTTTAATGAAATTGCGCGTAGCGATTGTGGGTGAGCAGTGAAAATTAATGCGGGCTTTGCTTTTTTGCAACAACTCGGCGGATGGGCTATTCCCACACCACTTTCTCAACTGCTTTCATTTTTTTCAACTGCGTCAGTAACTCATTGGTCGGAGTCACGGTCCAGTCCAGACCGAGCTTGATGTCGGCGGATGCGCCGTCCACGCGGGTGTGCAGGTTGATGCGCAGGCCGTCCTCGTCCCAGTTTTGTTTGAGCAGTTGTTTGAAGTTGTGCAGGTCGAACGCCTCGTTGCCTTTCGCATGACCATTTGCGCCGCGCAAGTCCAGATCAATGTAGAGATTGCTGGCGCTGGCAACGCGCGCGTGGGTGAGATCCATCAGTCGTTTGCTGTTGATTTTCAACGCGTCACCGCCGGCGTATTTGTCCGGCGCGATCGAGGCTTCGATGAACACCAGTTGTTCTTCTTTGATGTGGGCGGCGTAGCGCTCGGCTTGTTCAGCAAAAATCAGCAGTTCGAGCCGGGCGCTTTTATCGTCCAGCGTGATGAAGACGCGTTTGCCGCGGTCGGTGTTTTGCCAGCGCACCGAGGTGATGATGCCGGCGATGGTGACCAGATCGTGCGATGGGTGTAGGTTGGCCAGTTTGGTCGGCGCGATTTTGCGTGCTTCGGCTTCGTATTCGTCAAACAGGTGGCCGGAGAGGTAGTAGCCGAGCGCGACTTTTTCGTGTGCGAGTTTTTCGCGCAGCGTCCATTCGGGGACGTCTTGCAATTCGGCTTGCCATTGTTCGCCGAGGGTTTCGGTGTCGTCGAACAGGCTGTTTTGATTGGCGTGTTCAGCCGAATGTGCCGCTGCTGCGAGCGCAGCATCAACGCTGGCCAGCAGGCTGGCACGGCAGTTATGCAGGCTGTCAAACGCGCCGGCTTTGATCAGCGATTCGATGGTGCGGCGGTTGACGTGGGCTTTGTCCACGCGCATACAGAAGTCGAAAAAGCTGGCGTACGCCCCATTGGTTTGGCGCTCGTTGGTGATGGCATCAACGGCCGATTGCCCCGTGCCTTTGACCGCGCCCAGACCGTAGCGGATGGTTTTGGCGTGGCTTTGGTCTTCGCGTAAAAAAGGCTCGAAATAGTAGTTGGAGCTGTTGATGTCCGGCGGTAGGATGGTCAGGCTGTTGTCCACGCAGTCTTGGTACAGCGTTTGGATTTTGTCGGTGTAGTCCATGTCCAGCGACAGGGTCGCGGCCATGAATTCGGCGGGGTAATAGCATTTGAACCACGCGGTGTGGTAGGCGATCAGCGCGTAGGCGGCCGAGTGCGATTTATTAAAACCGTAGTCGGCGAATTTTTCCATGAGGTTAAACAATGTGGTGGCGAGCTCTTCGTCCACGTCGTTGTGCGTGCGTGCGCCTTCGACGAACACCGCACGCTGACGCGCCATTTCCTCGGCGTCTTTTTTACCCATCGCACGACGCAGCAAATCCGCGCCACCCAGCGAGTAGCCGGCCAGAATCTGCGCGACCAGCATCACTTGCTCCTGATACACCATGACGCCAAAGGTGGATTCGAGCACGGGCTTGAGTTTCGGGTGAAAATACCACGAATCCTCGCCCTTGCCTTTGAGCTTTTGCTGGTTTTTGCGCTGGATGAAGTCATCCACCATGCCGGAACCGAGCGGTCCCGGGCGGTTCAATGCCATCAGTGCAATCACATCCTCGAAGCAATCGGGTTTGAGCTTTTTCTCCAGCTCCTTCGCGCCGCGCGCCTCCGATTGGAACACCGCCGTGGTATTGCCCTGCGTGAATACGTCAAAAACTTTGGGATCATCCAATGCGAGTTGATCCAACTCGAACGAAGCTTGCTCGGGATGCAATTGTTTCAGATACATCACCGCGCGTTTGAGCACGGTCAAGTTGCGCAGCCCCAAAAAGTCAAACTTGACCAAGCCGATGTCCTCGACGTCTTTTTTATCGTACTGGCTGACCACGTCGGTCGTACCCTGCGCGCAGTACATCGGGCAAAAATCGGTGATTTTACCCGGGGCGATCAGTACACCACCGGCGTGCATACCGATATTGCGCGTTAACCCTTCGAGGGACTGTGACAATTGGTAAATTGCCTGTGCTTCGTCCTCTTTTTCGATGCGCTCACGGAAAGTCGGATCTTCTTTAAACGTACGTTCCAGCGTCCACGGATTGGTTGGGTCGTGCGGAATCAGTTTCGATAAACTATCGCAATAGCTGTACGGCATGTCCAAAATCCGCCCGACGTCGCGCACCACCGCTTTTGCGCCGAAGGTACCAAACGTCGCAATTTGTGACACTGACTTAATGCCGTAGGTGTCCTTCACATACTGAATCACGCGGTCGCGCCCGTCCTGACAAAAATCCACGTCAAAGTCGGGCATGGAGACACGTTCGGGATTCAAAAAACGTTCAAACAGCAGGTCATACGCCAGCGGGTCCAGATCGGTAATCAGCAGCGCATACGCCACCAACGAGCCCGCACCTGAACCCCGCCCGGGGCCGACCGGCACATTGTTGTCCTTCGCCCACTGGATGAAGTCCGCAACGATCAAAAAGTAACCCGGGAACCCCATCTGAATGATGGTGTTCAGCTCGATGTCCAGACGCTCGTGGTAGCGCGGCGCATGCTCGGCGCGCACATCCGCATCGGGATACAATTTTTCGAGGCGTGCTTCCAAACCGCGTTTCGAGGCGATGCACAGGTATTCGTCGAGCGATTCGCCATTCGGCGTTGGGAAGTCTGGCAACTGCGGCTTGCCCAAGGTCAGCGTTAGATTACACTGCTGCGCAATCGCCACCGAGTTCGCCAAAGCACTCGGTAAATCGGCAAAACGCGCCTGCATTTCCGCCTGCGAGAGCATGTATTGGCACGCCTCAAACGCATTTTTTCGACGAGGATTGGCCAGAATATCGCCGCGCGCGATGCACACCCGCGCCTCGTGTGCGCGATGATCGTCTGCGTTGAGAAACTGAATGCCGTGCGTCGCCACCAACGGCGTATGCGTCTGCGCCGCGAGCTGCGCCGCGAGCAGGGTTTGCTCGTCGGACTCGGCGGTGTCAATGCGCTGCACTTCGAGGTAAAAACGGTTGTTGAACGCCGCGCGCCAACGTTGCAAAGTTTCGGCGGCTTGGCTGTCCTTGCCTTTGAGCAGCAGTTGGCCGATTTCGCCATCTTGCGCACCCGAGAGCGCAATCAAGCCGTCGTTGGACTCGTTCAGCAGCCATTCGGCACGGACCTGCGCGTAGTTGCGCTGATTATTCACCACATACGCGCGTGTAATCAGATCGCACAGACGGTAGTAGCCTTGCGTATTTTGGATCAACAGCAGCAGGCGAAACGGCGCACGCTCGTCCTCGGGGTTGACAATGTGGATGTCCGCGCCGAGGATGGGCTTGATGCCCTTGTCACGTGCTTTTTTATAAAACTTAATCAGCCCAAACGTATTCATCAAATCGGTCATGCCGAGCGCGACCTGATTGTCCGCACGCGCTTTGGACACCGCCTCGCCCACGTCGATAATCCCGTCGGTGACGGAAAACTCGGTGTGCATGCGCAGGTGGACAAAGGCAGGAGCGTTCATAAATCGAGATGAATACGTTAAAATAGTGGTGTTAAAAATCAGCAGTCATTATACCCAATGCCCGCCTGCCACACTGTACAAACGCTGCCCGATTTAATCCGCGCCGACACATGGCTGGCGCAGGCGTGGCTGCACGCACAACGGCACGCAGGCACACCGTATATCGGGCGATTCGCACCCTCGCCGTCCGGCAAGCTGCATCAAGGCTCGCTCATCGCTGCCCTCGCCTCATATCTGCACGCGCATTGGCATGGCGGGACGTGGTTGGTGCGCATGGAGGATGTTGACCCATCGCGCTGCACGCACGCAACCGGCGCACATCAGTTGGCGACTTTGCGCGCGCTGGGTTTTCAATTCGCCGAGCTGGTGATGTGGCAGAGTGAGCGCTTTACCGCGTATCGTGCGGCGTTTGAAAGACTTCGCCTACAACAACGTGTCTATCCATGCGTGTGTACGCGCAGCCAAATTGCCGAGCGGCAAGCGGTGCTGGGTGTGCCGCACTACCCGCAAACTTGCCGTCATGGGATTGCAAATGATGCGCCGATACGCTCATGGCGTTTTGTGGTGAACGACCAAGTAATCGAATGGATGGACGAATCGGGGCAAAAAACCACGGAGCGGCTCGCGCAGACCTGCGGCGATTTTGTCATTCGGCGCGGCGCGGAAACGACTGACGACTGGGCGTACCAGCTCGCTGTGGTGGTCGATGACGCGGCGCAAGGGATAACGCATGTCGTGCGTGGCGCGGATCTGTTTGACTCCACTGCGCGGCAAATCGCGCTGCAACGCGCGCTTAATTACGCCACACCGCAGTACAGCCATGTGCCGCTGCTGACCAATGTTCTCGGCGAAAAGCTCTCGAAAAGCGAGCAAGCACCCGAACTGGACGCGCTCCATCCTTTGGCTGCGCTGCAACATGCATGGTGTTTTCTCGGCGGCGCGGCGTTTGAATGCGCGGATGTTTCAGCGTTTTGGCAGTGCATGCTTGATATGGATGTATCGTAAACGACACGTAGTCATTTTCTCGATTAAAAACTTATGATTCTGCGGTTATCACGCTGCGATCAATGATGAAACGGGCAAGTAGCACTTGCCCGTTTTGACGAGTTGCTTGATTCAATTAGCGAGTGTAACGCGCCGTGATCTGTGCGATGCGTTCGCCGAATTGCGTCGCTGTGGCTAAATCGCCCGAAGGAATTTCCTCCGTGCTTGCATCGGCTGGGCTTTGTACCAATAGACCAACCGAGCCACCCAGATTATTCAGATCCGCGCGGGTAGCGGCTTTGCTGTTGCTGGGTGGCAGGCCGAGGCTGATCCAGATGCCGCCGTGTTGTGATGCCAACGTTTGCAAAGTTTGTAGGGTGACTTGTTTGTCGCCATTCAAGCTCGCGCTATTGGTAAAGCCGGCAAACAATTTGTCACTCCATGCGCGGGTGAACCATGCTTTGGAGCTGGCATCAGCGAATTTTTTGAATTGCCAGCTGACGTTGCCCATATACGTTGGGCTGCCCATGATGATTGCATCGGCTTGATTCAGTACATCCCAATCTGTATCAGCGATGTTGCCTTCTTCGTTAATCTTGACCAATTGTGCTTGTGCGGCCGCAGCCAAAGTCTGAGCGACGCGCTCGGTATGACCGTAGCCGGAATGATATACAACAACAATCTTTGCCATGACGGGCTCCTTGTGTGGGTTTGTGAGGAAATTTGAAGTACTATTTGGTAAATAGTTACGATATAATACTAATGAGATTTTATTAAAACAAGTAGTGTCTGAATCATTACTTGATTACCAAAAGTATAGTATTGAGTTTTACTGAGGAAACACTGATGACCTTGCACCAACAAACCACGCAACAAATTGCTGATTGTCCGATTCGAGATGTGCTCAGTCACTTGGGCGACCGCTGGACGGTTTTGGTCTTGTATACACTGCAGCAAGAGCAGGAGATGCGTTTTGGTGCGTTACGAACTCAAATTCCTGACATATCGCCGCGGATGTTGTCGCAGACACTCCGACGTTTGGAGCAAGATGGCTTGGTTGCGCGTATGGCGTATGCGACAATTCCGCCTCGGGTGGATTATCGGTTGACCGAGCTGGGGATTTCGTTCATGCAGCCCATTCAAGCCATGCTGAATTGGGCGAAACTCAATCAGAGTGCAGTACATGCAGCACGTCAGGCTTATGTTCCACTTGAGCTACATGGAGCGAAATAGAAATCGGCTGAATTATCAGCCGGTTTTTTTATGCGACCAATTGGGTCAATACGCCCGCATACACATCCGCCAATGGCTGTAAATCCGCCACAGCGACACACTCATTGATCTGATGAATGGTTTTACCCACAGGGCCGAATTCGATCACTTGCGGGCAAATCGTGGCGATGAAGCGCCCATCTGAAGTGCCGCCGGTGGTAGACAATTCCGGCTTTTTCCCCGAGGTGCTTTGTACCGCCTGCGTGATCGCATTTGACAGCTCACCCGCCGCAGTGAGGAAGGGATGCCCACCGATCACCCAGTCTAAATCATAGTCCAACCCGTGTTGATCCAACATCGCGTGTACACGCTGTTGCAATCCTTCTGCGGTGCTTGCAGTCGAAAAGCGGAAATTGAAATCCACCACGCATTCGCCCGGGATGATGTTGCTCGCGCCCGTGCCCGCGTGGATGTTTGATACTTGCCATGAGGTCGGCGGAAAATATTCGTTGCCCTCGTCCCACACCGTAGCGACCAATTCGTTCAACGCCGGTGCGAATAAATGAATCGGATTTTTCGCACGCTGCGGATAGGCAATGTGACCTTGTTTGCCCTTGATGGTCAAACGCCCACTCATGGTGCCGCGACGACCGTTTTTCATCATATCGCCAAAACTTTCCAAGGAGGTCGGCTCGCCGACGATGCACCAATCCAGCATTTGTCCGCTGTTTTTCAACCATTCCACGACTTTCACCGTGCCGTCGTTCGCGGGACCTTCCTCGTCGCTGGTAATCAGCAGTGCGATGTTGTGCTGCGGGTTGGGGTTCGCTTGCAAAAACTGTTCAATCGAGGTGACAAATGCGGCGATGGAGGCTTTCATATCCGCCGCGCCGCGTCCGTACAGCAGACCATCACGAACGCTCGGCTCGAACGGATCGCTCGACCATTTTTCCAGCGGACCCGTCGGCACGACATCGGTGTGACCCGCGAAGGCAAAGGTTTTGGCGCTCGGTGAAGTCCCGCGACGAATCGCCCACAGATTGGTCACGCGAAAATCATCGGGGCCGGATACGATGTCGGTGAACTCAAAGCCCAGTGGTGCGAGGCGGGATTTCATCAGCTCCTGACAGCGTGCGTCGTCGGGGGTTACAGAGCGCAGGCGAATCAGATCGCAGGTGAGGTCGAAAGTTGGGTTGGTCATGGCTTTATTGAGTGGTTTCAAACAGGTGTTTTGCAGTGCGCTTAAAAAGAAAAATGTCATCCCCGCAATGATTTTGAGCGGGGATCCAGCATCGAAATCAATCGAATTAGAATAACGCTCTGGATTCCCGCTTGCGCGGGAATGACGCAGCAGAGGATTACTTCAGTGTCTCCAACTTGTCCTCATCGTGCCCCACCCACATACCGTTGTCGGTGACGACGACGGGGCGTTTGATCACGCTGGTTTTAGCCAGCATCAGTTCGATTGCGCCTTTATCCGTGGATGTGAGTGCTTGCTCATCAGCGGATAGGCCGCGCCACGTCGTGCCTTTTTTATTCACCAGCAGATCGCGTGGAATGGTTTTGAGCCATTGCTTCAAAGTTTTTTCATCTATCCCCGATTTTTTGAAATCGTGGAATTGATAATCAACGCCGTGCTCTTCCAGCCAAACGCGGGTCTTTTTGACTGAGTTGCAGTTGGGGATGCCGTAGATGCTGATCATGGTGTGCGAGAAGTCCTAATAGATGTTTTAACCTTCATAAGCCTTGATAATGATTGGCTTTGCTTGCT
>CAYZVI010000028.1:0-13677 GCA_964481695.1 uncultured Hydromonas sp.
TCTAACCACAGATAAAATTATTAGCTTGATGGTGGGGCGTGATTTGACCAATCGTTTCCCGCCGAAAACCAATCAGGTGAATGAAACGATTTTGGAAGTCAAAGGCTTGACCGCGCTGAACCAACCGTCGATTCAGGATGTCACTTTCAATCTGCATAAAGGTGAGATTTTAGGCATTGCTGGCTTGGTTGGCTCGAAACGCACTGAGATCGTAGAAAGTTTGTTTGGTTTGCGCCCATTGAAATCGGGTGAAATTCTCCTGCACGGCAAAAAAATCCGTAACCGTGATAGCCGCGCAGCGACAGAGAATGGTTTTGCGCTGGTGACTGAAGAGCGACGACAAACCGGTATTTTCAGCATGCTCGACATCAATTTCAACTCTACCATTGCCAATATGGGGCATTACACCAAGTTTGGTTTATTGAGTGATAAGCAACGCGGTAAAGATACCAAGTGGGTGATTGATTCGATGCGTGTAAAAACGCCGAATCAAAAAACACAAATTGGCACATTGTCCGGTGGTAATCAACAAAAAGTTATTTTAGGGCGTTGGCTGTTGACCAATCCTGAAGTACTGATGTTGGACGAACCAACTCGTGGTATTGACGTGGGGGCGAAATATGAGATTTATCAGTTGATGATTGACTTAGCCAGTAAAGATAAAGGCATTATCATGATTTCATCGGAGATGCCTGAATTATTGGGCGTGACCGATCGTATTCTGGTCATGAGTAACGGTCGCGTTGCCGGTATCGTCAATACCAAAGAAACCACGCAAGAAGAAATTATGGCTTTATCGGCCAAATACTTGTAATTCGCAAGAATACGTTAGGAGAAAAATATGAGTAAAGCTTTAACGAGTAAGTCGATAGGTCAGTTTTTACTGGACAATGCGATTACCATAGTTTTGTTACTATTGGTAGCGGTGTTTGTGTACAACGACCCGAGCTTTTTGTCTTTGGTCAACTTGACCAATATTTTGTCACAGGCTTCGACCAATGTGATCATTGCCTTGGGCGTGGCCGGTTTGATCGTGACGCAGGGTACGGACTTGTCCGCAGGTCGTATGGTGGGCTTGTCCGCAGTTGTGGCCGCATCATTGCTGCAATCACCGGATAATGTGAGCCGTATGTATCAAGTTCTGCCGGGTTTTTTAGCCAACCAGTACATCATTGTGGCTTTGATTATTGCTTGCGTGGTGACTGCATTGTTAGGCTTTATCAACGGTTTTATCATTGCTAAGCTGAAAGTAACACCATTCATTACCACATTGGGCACGATGATTATTATCTATGGCTTGTCATCTATGTATGTAGACCGTGAGCCAATGGGCGCGCAGCCAATTGGTGGCTTGGCCGCACATTACACTGAGTTTGCACAAGGTGGTTTCCGTGTAGGTGGATTGATGGTGCCGTATTTAGTCATCTATGCAACGATTACTACGATTGCAATGTGGATTCTGTGGAACAAAACCCGCTTTGGTAAAAATCTGTTCGCTGTTGGCGGTAACCCAGAAGCCGCGGCGGTATCCGGCGTGAATATCACCAAAACATTGTTGATCGTTTATACCTTGGCCGGTGCTTTGTACGGCTTTGCCGGTACTTTGGAGGCGGCGCGTGTTGGTTCTGCTACTAATAATACCGGCAACATGTACGAGTTGGACGCGATCGCAGCCTGTGTGGTCGGTGGCGTATCGTTCAGTGGCGGTGTGGGTAAAATCAGTGGCGTGGTCATCGGTGTGCTGATGTTTCAAGTGATTAGCTACGGTTTGAACTTCTCCGGCGTGTCACCATACTGGCAATATGTGATCAAAGGTCTGATCATCATCTCCGCCGTGGCTTTGGATACTCGTAAATACTTGAAGAAAACTTAATGAAACCTGCGTGGCCGTCTCGGCGGCTACAGTAAAAGAATCACAACCAAGGCACGGGTTTCAACGACGAAACGCCGTGCCTTAATGCTTTCAGGGAGCGGTTGAGCGAGAAAGAATATTCTATTCGACCGAATAATAAATACGATTAATGTTGATAAAAAATGGCAGTTCTCATCTTGCCAATTCGAAAGAAAGAACAATGGACTTAACATTCCTCACACAACAATTTCAAAAGCATTTTAATGAGACCCCAAGCCATATTGCTTTTGCGCCCGGACGCGTGAATCTGATCGGCGAGTACACCGATTTTAACGGGGGTTATGTATTTCCTTGCGCCTTGAGTAATGGTACTTATGCGCTGGCTTCTAAACGCGATGATCGCGTGGTGCGTGTGGTGTCCGTCAATTTTGAATCGGCTGGCATTATCGAGTTTCCTTTGGATGCGCTCGTGTATGACAGGCAGCGTTATTGGGCGAATTATCCTGCGGGTGTTTTCGCCATGCTGATGCAGAATGACGTGTCATTTGCGCATGGGCTGAATATTTTATACGCCGGTGATATTCCGAACGGTGCGGGGTTGTCCTCCAGCGCGTCCATCGAGTTGGCAACGGCGGTACTGCTGCGCGATGTGTTTGGTTTTGAGCGCACGCAGGTGCAGTTAGTGCAACTATCGCAACAAGCCGAAAATCAATTCAATGGTATGAACTGCGGCATCATGGATCAGTTTGCCGTGGGCATGGGGCGTGCCGATCATGCGCTGTTATTAAACACCGCGACGCTGGCGTACAAGGAGGTACCGGTTGATTTGGGTGCGCAATACACCTTGCAGATTGCCAATACCAATAAACGCCGTGAGCTGGCCGACTCGAAATACAACGAACGCCGCGCCGAGTGTGAATCCGCGCTGGCCGATTTGCAAACCGTGTTGCCGATCAATGCGCTGTGCGAATTGACGCTCGCGCAGTTTGAGCAGCACGCCGATGTGGTGAAAAACGAGCTACCGCGCAAACGCGCGCGTCATGTGATTGGCGATAATCAACGCACCTTACAAGCGGTCACTGCGTTGCAAGCGGGTGACATCGGCACGTTTGGTCAGCTGCTCAACGCTTCGCACCGTTCCCTGCGCGATGATTTTGAAGTGACCGGTGCGCATTTGGATGCATTGGTACAGGCGGCATGGGATCATGGCGCGGTTGGGGCGCGGATGACCGGCGCGGGATTTGGTGGTTGTACGGTGATGATTGTATGCACGGCAGAGTTAGATTCATTCAAACAGAACGTGGCACAACAGTATCAATCCGTAACCGGCATGGCACCGACATTTTATGATGTGCGCATCGGCGATGGTGCGCGTATGCTGGAATCTGTATGAAAGGTGAAGACGATGACGGCGATGGATGTGAACCACGCTTTGCACACGCTGATGCGCTATGCGCGTGAACAGGAATTGTATGTGGTTGCGGATGAATATGCAGTGCGTCATCGGTTGATGGCGGTATTGCAACTGGATGTGTGGCCGGATGCGGTGGCAACTGAATCCGTACCCTTGGGGCAGATTCAGCCGGTGCTCGATGTGTTGGTCGCGGATGCGTTTTCTCGTGGGCTGATCCCGAACGATGGTGTGACGCAGCGTGATTTACTCGATACAGCGATTATGGGTTGCTTTGTCGCCGCGCCAGCAGTGATTCAGGCAGCATTTGCGCAACATTATCACCGCAACCCACAGGCGGCGACGCAGTATTTTTACCAACAATCGCGCGCGAGCAATTACATTCGTATGGCGCGTATTGCAAAAAACAATTGCTGGAAACATCGCTGCGCCTATGGTGAATTGGACATCACCATCAATCTGTCCAAACCAGAAAAAGACCCGAAAGCGATCATCGCAGCAGGTCAGGCGAAAAGCGTGTCGTATCCGAAATGCCTGCTGTGCCGCGAAAACGAAGGTTACGCCGGGCGCGTTGATCATCCGGCGCGGCAGAATCTGCGCCTGATTCCGCTGACGTTGAACGGCGAATCGTGGTTTTTGCAATATTCGCCGTATGAGTATTACAACGAGCATTGCATCGTGCTCAAGGCTGAGCATGAGCCGATGCGTCTGACGCGCGCGACCTTTGTGCGGCTGCTGGATTTTGTTGCGCAGTTCCCGCATTACTTCCTCGGCTCGAATGCAGATTTGCCGATCGTTGGCGGTTCGATTTTGAGTCACGATCATTTTCAGGGCGGCTGTTATGAGTTTGCCATGAGCCGCGCAGCGGTTGAGCATACGTTTGTTTGGCCGAAATACACCGACATCGAAGTGCAGCAATTGATCTGGCCGATGAGTGTGCTGCGTCTGCGTAGCCGCAATGCCGCGCAGTTGGTCGATGCGGCGGATGAATTGCTCCATTCGTGGCGTGGTTACAGCGACGCGGAGGCGGGGATTTTCGCATACAGCGACAATACGCCGCACAACACGGTCACACCGATCGCACGCATGCGTGACGGCGTGTTTGAATTGGATTTGGTGCTGCGCAACAATCGCACGAGCGAGGCGCATCCGCTGGGGATTTTTCACCCGCACGCCGAATTACACCACATCAAAAAAGAAAACATCGGCTTGATCGAGGTCATGGGTTTGGCGGTCTTGCCCGATCGCTTGCAAACGGCAATGGAGCGCTTGGCTGTGTGTTTGCGTGGCGAGGATCAGTTGGCCAACCATCTCGAGTTGGCAGCGCATGCCGAGTGGTTCTCGCAGATTGCACCGAGCTATGTGACGGGCACGGATGCACAAGTTTATTTGAAAGCGGCCATTGGTGATGTGTTTGTACAGGTGCTCAATGACGCGGGCGTGTACAAACGCGATGCGGCGGGGCAGACGGGTTTTCGCCGCTTTGTTGAACATGTGTTGCATGTGTCATGACAGGAGCAGCGATGCAAACGGTTGAACTCACATCGTTGGTCACACAGGTAGGGGAACACCGCGCAACCCTGTATGAGTTGCGCTGCGCATCCGGCTTTAGCGTGCAGTTGACGAACTGGGGTGCGAGCGTTTTGGATATTCGCATGCCAGATCGTGCGGGTGTCCTGGAAAGCGTGGTGCTTGGTTTTGCCGATATGGATGACTATGTGGATAATATTCCCTACTTTGGCGCAACCATTGGCCGAACAGCGGGGCGCATTGCCCACGGACGTTATTCAATCAATGGAAAAATGCAGCAATTGCCGCTGTCGCAAGGCGTACATATCTTGCACGGCGGTGCGCAGGCAATGTCGCATCAACTGTGGCAGCACTGCGGTGAAGTGCTGAGTGATGGCAGCGCGTGCGTGACTTTTACCTATCACAGTGCCGATGGTGAAAATGGCTATCCAGGCAATTTAACTGTCACGGTCGCGTATACTTTAGATGCGTCGCAACGCCTGCATATCGCCTATCGTGCGCGTACCGATGCGCCGACGCTGTGCAATTTGACGCATCACAGTTATTTTAACCTCTCGGGTAATGTGCGCGATACGGTGCATGCGCATCAGCTTCAGGTACATGCGGATGCGGTGTGTGCGATGAGTGAAGAGCTATTGGTCAACGGTGATGAATGGCCGGTGGGACAGAGTGATTTTGACTACCGCCAGCCACATGCGGTAGGGGAGATTTTGAATAGTGTGGATCCGCGCATCACGCAGGCGCGCGGCGTGGATCACTACTTTATTTTTGATCGTGTGGATACGGAACGCGCGCGAGTGAGCTTGTACGAGCCGATCAGCGGGCGACGCATGCAGGTGTTCACCGATCAGCCGTGCGCGGTGTTGTACGCGCACAATTACGCTGAGGGTGAACGGCTGCGCGGCGGGGTTATCGGTCGCTCACATGATGCGCTGTGCATTGAAACGCAGTTGTGTCCGCATCGTCCGAAATCCAACGGCGATTATCCGGCACGGCTGTTGCCCGAAGAGGAATACCAGCATGAATGCGTGTACGTATTCGATGTGCTGAATTAAAACGAGGAGGAGCGTATGTATTTAGGCGTTGACTACTACCCCGAGCATTGGCCGGTCGAGATGATGGACGATGATATGCGCCGTATGCGTGAGATGGGGTGCAACATCATTCGCATCGGTGAATTTGCTTGGCAGAAAATGGAGCCGGAAGAGGGGCGCGTTGACTTCTCGTTTTTCGATCAGGTGATTGCCAAAGCCAAAACGCATGGTTTGAGCGTGATGTTCGGCACGCCGACGGCGACCTTTCCGGCGTGGCTGGCGAAAACCCATCCGTCGATTTTGGCGCGCGAAATGGACGGGCGCGAGCGTGTGTTTGGCGGGCGGCGACAGTACTGTTTTAATTCGCGTGTGTACCAACAATACGCCGAGAAAATCGTCACGCGTCTGGTCAAACATTACGCCGATCAACCGGCGATTATCGCGTGGCAGATGGACAACGAAATCGGCCACGAAGGCTCCGATCAATGCTACTGTGAGCAGTGTCATCTGGCGTTTCAAGATTATTTGCGTGACGCATACGAAGAAGACATCGAGCGATTGAACGAAGCCTACGGCACGATATTCTGGGGGCAAACTTATACCGATTTCGCGCAGATTCCCATGCCGGTTCACACCGTGACCACGCACAATCCGGCTTTGTGCTTGGACTGGGCACGCTTTCGCTCGTACACCATCAATGCCTTTGCGAAAATGCAAATTGATTTGATCAAGGCTAATCGTGGAGCGCATCAGCGCATCACCCATAACTTTTTTGGCGGCTTTTTTAACCGAGCCTATGATCAAAACGTTATGGCCGAGCAGCTGGATTTCGTCTCCTACGACAATTATCCCGTCTGGGGCGGGCTGAAAGAGCCGCTCAAACCGGCAGAAATTGCCATGACGCTCGACTACATGCGCGGACTGAAACAACAAAATTTCTGGATCGTCGAGCAGCTCATGGGTGCGCAAGGGCACAACCACATCGGCTACCTACCGCGCCCGAAACAAGCGCAACTCTGGGCGTATCAGGCGATGGCGCGTGGCTGCGACAACATGCTGTTTTTCCGCTGGCGCGGTATGGACCGCGGCGCGGAGCAATTTTGCCTTGGCATCATCGACATTGACAACGAAGAAGGGCGCAAATACCACGAAGTACGGGAGTTTATGCACGAGGTGGCGCAGCAGCCCAGTTTCAAAACCGAGATCCACGCGCCGGTCGCCGTGCTGTACGACTATGACAATATCCAATCCTGGGCGATTCAACAGCAATCCGAAGCGTTCGACTTCACGCAGGAATTCATGCGGCTGTACGCACCGTTTCACGCGACCAACGTCATGACCGACGTCATCAGCGTGGACAAGGATTTTTCCGCCTACAAAATCATCGTGCTGCCCGCGATGCAAATCATCGACGAAACACTGGCGCAACGCCTGCGCGCATTCGTCGCCGCGGGGGGCGTGCTGGTCATGGGCTATCGCAGCGCGATCAAAAACCGCCAGAATAATCTGCACCGCTTCATGCCAACGCCGGCATTCATCCACGATCTGCTCGGTGGGCGCGTGCGTGAAAGCGAATCACTCGGTCAAGGTATCTCTGCGCCTGTAGTTGCCAAGGGTGGTTATCCGCGTGCAGTCGCTACCGTATGGCGTGACATGATCGAGACGAGCGAAGGCACACAAGTGTTGTACCACTACGATGATAAATTTTACAAAGACTACGCCTGCGTGACCGTCAACGCATACGAGAAAGGCCATGTGTATTGGGTTGGCGCCGGGTTGGATGAAATGACCATGAGTGACGTGGTGAGTCGCGCTTTGGAAAAAGCAGGTATTGCGGACTACACCCTTGCCGATCGCTTGGAGCGCATTGTGCGCGGTGAGGCTTCCGAGCAAACGGTCTGGTATTTGAATCACACCTCGCATCCGCTGACGCTTGAGTTTCGCACGATTGCGCCGTATTCGGTACTCGTTAAACGTTTGGGCGAATAAACCGGCGTTGTTGAGTATAAAAAATCACCGCTTCATGCGGTGATTTTTTATGGATGGTACTTCAAGCTGAGAAAGCCACGGCTGTCAATGCAATCAAAGCAGGTAACGCTTGAGTCAGTATGATTTTCTTGGAGGCCGATAGGCCGCCGTAAATGCCCGCGATAAAAACACAGCTTAAAAAGAAGATGGCCACATACACCTGCCAGATCGGATCGCTGATTAGCAAAGACCAAATCAGACCTGCGGCGATAAAACCATTGTACAGTCCTTGATTGGCGGCTAAGGTTTTGGTCGCGCTGAACATGGTGTCCGGCATGGCGCCTTTGAATACTTTTTTACCGACGGTTTCCCATGCGAACATTTCCATCCAGCAAATGAATAGGTGCTCCAACGCGACGATGAGCACAAAAATTTTGGCAATGAGGCTCATATAGCTGTCCTTGCGATATTTTTATATAAAAAGGCGTTATGAGTCACCATAACACCTGATCTGTTGCAGATTATGGCCAATTTTCGTATCGTTTATTCCCACTCAGTAGTTACCCGACTAAAATAGTCAAAGAAATCAACAACTTGCGTAAGCTGATTTTCAGTGTGTAACTTTTGTGTGACTTTCAACACCAAAACAAGTGTCCTTAAGGTTGGAATAAGTCGTTGTGTTGCTTAGATTTTACTTGTAATTCGTTACACAGGTTGCTGACGCTTAAAAAAACTTTTAAGCAACCTTTACGTTATACAAGTGCTGTTGGAAATCAACAAATACACGCTTAATTTCGTCCACATCACCAAGTTGCTTTTGCCCTTCGTAGACACTACCGTACTTGGATGTAAGCGTAGCACTGAGCTTTCCAATGTCTAATTCCTCTACGCCTTCTTGTACGTAGTTCCTTAAAACAAAGCCAATGAAATCTCTTTGTCGCTCATTAAGGAATGTATAAATGTTGCTTTGTGCTTGACTAACACGCTCGGAACGACTGATAGGTTTACGTGCGTAGCTTATAAATTCCAATACATCAAACAAATCGCTGTTCTCAGCTTCAATCATTTCTTGTATCTTTGATAGCTCAGATTTTCCACAACCTTGCTCTTCCAACTTCTTAAGAAGTTCCTTACGTGTAATTGGATTAGCCCATAACTTACGCAAGTCATCCTCTGAACCAAAGAACTGTGGAAGATTAAGCACATTAAATAGACGTTGTAGGAATTCCTCAGCACTAATTGGCTTACCATCAACATAGAACATAGTGCTACTCATAGACTGAATCTCACGCACTTTTCCGTCACTTAGACGAATCTTTACTTTCTTTTCTTTAGGCTCGTCATCCTCACCATCACCACCATTTTTTGGCTCCTTGGGCTCTTTAGGTTCAGTTGGAGTTTTAGGTTGTTTTGGCTCAGGTTCAATAGGTTCACCATCCCATTCAGGGTCATTAAACAAGTGATAAGCATTGACGAAATCAATGATAGTGAAATAGTGTTTTCCTTCAAATAAGCGTGTACCACGTCCAATAATCTGCTTAAACTCAATCATTGAGTTAACAGGACGCATCAACACTACATTCCTAACATTACGAGCATCTACACCCGTTGTGAGCTTTTGACTTGTTGTAACAATTGTTGGAATTAACTTATCGTTATCTTGAAATTGCTTAAGATAAGTATCACCAATAGCACCGTCATTAGCCGTAACTCGCACACAATAATCAATCTTTTTGACTTTAGCTTCTTGATTAATCGTGTCTCTAATCATTGCCGCATGAGCTTGGTTAGCACAAAAAACAAGTGTTTTCTCATTTTGATTTATGTTAGCAAGCATCTCCTGTACACGCTTACGCTCACGCTCAGGTATCACAATCTTCTTGTTAAAGTCGCGCTCTGTGTAGACGTAACCTTCCTCAACTTCTCCCTCTAACACTTCGTCATCAGGCGTATAAACGTACTCATCCATTGTTGTTTGAATACGCTTAACTTTGAATGGAGTAAGGAAACCGTCTTGAATTCCTTCTTTTAAGCTGTACTTGTAGACAGGTTCGCCAAAGTATTTGTAAGTGTCTGCGTTATCTTCACGTTTAGGCGTTGCTGTTAGCCCTAAGTGAACCGCTGGACTGAAGTAGTTGAGAATATCTCTCCAATTACTTTCGTCATTAGCACCACCTCTATGACACTCGTCAATGATTACGAAATCAAAAAAGTCCTTCTCATAGTCACCAAAATAGGGCTTACCATCAGCACCACTCATAAAGGTTTGGAAGATAGTGAAGAACACACTACCGTTCTTAGGAACCTCACCACGTTTGGCAATTTGGTTGGGACTAATGCGTACAAGTGCGTCTTCTTTGAATGCCCCAAAGTCTAAGTAGGCTTGGTTAGCAAGAATGTTTCTATCAGCTAAGAACAATATACGCGGCGTTCTCTTAGCGTCCTTGCTTAAGTTCCAACGTGCTTGAAATAGTTTCCAAGCTATTTGAAACGCAATAAATGTCTTACCTGTTCCTGTAGCTAAGGTTAAAAGAATACGTTGCTTGTTGTTAGCAACGGCTTCCATTACCCTATTAACAGCTATTTCTTGGTAGTAACGAGCCTGCTTTGTGCCGTTAACATCCTCAAATGGAACAGCATTAAACTTAGATTGCCACTCATTAGCCTCACCGAATGTTCTTTGCCAAAGTTCGTCAGGTGTTGGAAAACCGTCTACAAGTTTTTCCTCGCCTGTCGTTAGACATATCTCGTAGATTTCCTTACCGTTGGTGGCATAAGTGTAGGCAAGTTCAAGCTTGGTAGCATAAAGCTTTGCTTGTGCTACGCCTTCACCTACTTCAACTTCAACGCTCTTTGCCTCAACTACAGCAAGTTTGCGGTTCTTGTATGCCAACACATAGTCAGCCTTCATTTGTCCCGTACGAATACCGCCAGAGCGAATTTCACCCGCATTAATGTTGTACTCACGCTGTACACGTGACTCTGCTACATCACCCCATCCTGCTTCCTTAAGCTTAGGGTCAATGAGTTCTGCTCGTGTATCAGCTTCGTTCACATTTACTCCTTAACTAACTCACCAGCGAAGGCTTGCTTGAGGATTGATTGTTTGAGTATGGATATTTCTTCTTTTTTATTTTTATACCGAATGCCTTGCGTAGTTGTTATATTCCAAAAAGTTTCAATTTGTTTAATTAAATCTTTCTGCTCATCCAAAGATTTAGGAAAATTAATTAAAACCTCCCTAATTTCTTGAAGATGTAGATTAGGAACACCAATCCCCTTGAGGCGACTATTAAATTGATTTTTAGCGACAGGAGAATTAACGAAATACAGCAAGAATTTGGGAAGAATTTGTTCTTTTGCTCTTAACAGAGCCAAGCTTACGTAGATATCAAAGACTACATCTCTATCCACAATTGCCGCAACACCTGTCGTTCCATTCTTAGCCAAAAGAACATCGCCTACTTTCGGGGAGACACGCTTGCTCATTTCAATATGTTGCTTATTGTCAATATACTTGACTTTATCCCAATCAATTTTTCCTGAGGTAACGTTTTTGGAAGATAAAAAAATTACACCATCATCAAAGTAAGTTGGTGTTTGATGTGTTCCATCTGTAATCTTTTCACAAACATCCTTGAGACTTGATGTAATCCAGTTCTCTCCACCACGCTCAAAAACTTGCCTTAAGTAGCTTTGAAAAAGTGCCTCAGCGTTCTTAGCGTTAGCCTCAGCCGCCGCCGTAGCCTTGTCTATCTCAGTAAAGATTGCGTCAAGTTTGACGACTATCTTTTCTTGCGTGGAAAGTGATGGATAGCTAAACTTAATAGGGCTTAGTGATTGTCTTGTAATCTGTGGTTGTGCCGCACCTGTAATAGCTTTTGTTAAATCAACAGCACCACGAAAGAAATATTCAATAAATCTAATATCAATTTCCTTAATTTTTGGTTTAACAACCATAGCATTGCCATTAATCCAAGAAAAAGGCTGAGAAACATTTACAGAACCACAAGTAGCACCACGACAAGTAACAAGTAACTGTGACTCTTCATGATTGTATTTGTCATACCTACCAATTATTCCATTAGCACCGTAGACAGGATATTTCCCATCAACAAGCAAATCTTTTGTGGTTATTGTTTGCGGTTGATAAAGCTCACAAACATCACCAATCGCAACAGTCTTCCAACTCACAGCATCTCCTTAATCGCCGCAATTGCTGTAGCCGCTTCCAAGTCCAGTTCTTCTATCTCAGCTAAGATTTCTTGAGGTGTACGCTTATCCATAGTGTCTTTACGGTTTGGATTAGTAGCTGTCAAATCCCACGTTGACTTATCAATGTCCTTAACGTTTACACACCAAGAATTCTCACTCTCACTCTGTGTTGCTGATAGTGTGACGAATTCCTCTAAATCACGCTCATTAAGGCTGTTTGTTTTTCCCAAGTTACGAGACAGGTTCAGCGAGTAGTACCAAACCTTTTCTGTAGCTCTACCCTTTTCAAAGAACAGAACCACAGTCTTAACACCTGTACCAGTAAACGCACCGCCTGGCAACTCAAGCACAGCCTGTAAGTCACACTCCTCCAGCAACTGTTTTCTTAGTGCGATGCTGGCATTATCTGTGTTGCTAAGAAAAGTGTTCTTAATCACAATGCCACAGCGTCCCCCAACCTTCAAAATCTTAATGAAGTGCTGTAGAAACAAGTAAGCTGTTTCGCTTGTACGGATTGGAAAGTTCTCTTGTACTTCCACTCGTTCGCTTCCACCAAAAGGCGGATTAGCAAGAACAATGTCTACCCTATCCTTTTCCTGTATGTCCGCAATATTCTCGCCTAAAGTATTGGTATGAATGATATTTGGCGCTTCAATACCGTGTAATATCATGTTCATTACGCCAATGATGTAGGCAAGTGACTTCTTTTCTTTTCCGTAAAAAGTCTTACGTTGTAGCTGTTCAAACTCTTTAGCTGATAACTGTTTGCTGGTACGCATGTACTCATATGCTTCACATAAGAAGCCAGCACTACCAACGGCACCGTCATAGACTTTATTGCCAAGCTTGGGATTAACCACCTTAACAATCGTCTTAATTAGCGGGCGTGGCGTATAGTATTCTCCGCCGTTACGTCCCGCATTTCCCATATTCTTAATCTTGTCCTCGTACAAACTGGACATTTCATGCTTTTCTTCGTTGCTACGAAAACGAAGTTCGTCTACCTTTGTTATGACTTCGCGCAGACTGTAACCACTCTGTAGCTTGTTCTTAAGCTCGTGAAAAATCTCACCAATCTTGTACTCAATGGTGTCAGCTCGTTCAGCCGTAACGCGGAAACTTTTGAGATAAGGAAATAACTTGTTGTCTACAAATTCTTTTAAGTCATCACCAGTCAATGCTTTGTTATAGTCTAACTTCCCGTCACTTGTTTTAGGCATAGCCCAAGTGCCCCAAGCGTACTCGTCACTAAGGATGCGTTGGTAGCTTTCTCCATTCAACTTAGCGGCGGCTTCTCTGTCAGCTTCAAAGTCGTCCAAGTACTTCAAAAACAACACCCAACTTGTCTGCTCAATGTAGTCCAACTCGCTACTACAGCCTGCGTCCTTGCGTAGCGTGTCGTCTAAGTTGCGAAAAGTCGTCTCAAACATGAATTGCCTTGTTCTTAGATGGGATTTGATATAAAGAGAGAGCTTTGGGCTACACTTTCATTGCTTGTCATTCTACAAGCTGTTGACATATAACTATGCCGTTGGTAGAGTTAATTGTCAACAACATAACCTTAACGGAGAAAACATATGACACGTGTAGACGAAATCAACGCACAAATTGCCAAACTGATCTGCCCTCGTTTTAACGGACAGTTAAGCGGCTGATTTTAAGTTAGC
>CAYZVI010000029.1:0-13564 GCA_964481695.1 uncultured Hydromonas sp.
TTGGCCGCCAACAGCATCAGCCTGACCGCGACCGCGACCGACAAAGACGGTGACAGCGCCAGCCAAACCGTCAATCTGGGCGCCGGCTTCGTCTTCACCGACGACGCACCGACCGTGACCGCGACGGCCAGCAATGTGACGACCCTGACCGTGGACGAAACCACCTTGGCGACCAACGCCTCGGCCAGCTTCGCCAACGTCTTCACCGTCAACTACGGTGCCGACGGCGCGGGCAGCACCGCCTACGCACTCAAAGTCGTGAACGCCGCCAGCGGCCTGGTGGACACCGCCACCGGTCAAGCCGTGAGCATGAGCGTGGACGCTTCCGGCAACGTCGTGGGTAAAAACACCAATGGCGACACCGTGTTCACCATCAGCGTGAGCAGCGCCGGCGTCGTGACCTTGGATCAAGTGCGCGCCGTGGTACATGCCGATGGCAGCAATGCCAACGACACCGTCGCCTTGGCCGCCAACAGCATCAGCCTGACCGCGACCGCGACCGACAAAGACGGTGACAAAGCCACACAAACCGTGAACCTCGGCGCCGGCTTCGTCTTCACCGACGACGCACCGACGATTACTGCTGATCGTACATTGGCTCCGACGTTGACAGTTGATGAAACCACGTTAAGTACGGATCAATCCGCTAGTTTTGCGAGTGTATTTACTCCGATTTATGGTGCGGATGGAGCAGGTTCTGTTAGCTATAAATTAAGTTTGAATGAAACAACTACCAATTTAATTGATGTTGCTACCGGTGAAACTATTAATCTGTCTGTGAATAGTAGTGGTTATGTGGTGGGTACTACTGCAACTACAGGAGTTACTGTATTTGTCATTAGCATTGCTAGTGATGGTACGATCACTTTGGATCAACAGCGCGCTCTGAAACATGCAAATGCATCCGATCCGAATGACACGTTGACTTTGGTTAGCAGTGCAGTAGCTTTAACGGCTACTGTGACTGATCGGGATGGTGATACGGCGGCTCGAACTGTTAATATTGGTGATAAATTTGTGTTTGTGGATGATGCACCAACGGTAACAGCTTCTGCAAATACTTCAGTGACGGTTACTTTGGATGAAACGGCACGAACCAGTGCCAGCACAGCCGGTGTGTTCACAACGCCTATTACCGTAACCAGTTCGGCTTCTGTATTGAGCAGTACAATCAGTTATGGTGCTGATGGTGCTGGGACGACGGTTTATAGTATTACTGCAGTAGCAGGTGATAGTGGATTGAAGACAGCAGTGGGTGATTACGCGATTAGCTTGGTGCAAACCAGCGGTAGTGTGATTACGGGTACTTATGTGGATTCTACTGGTACGACTAAGACAGCGTTTACCATTACGATAGGTACTGATGGTAAATTGACGGTGAGTCAGTCTGTAGCTTTAGAGCATACTACTGATGGTAGCACCAATGCGGCTTATGACGATGTGCTCCAGTTGGTTGCTGGTAAAATTACCGCAAAGGTAACAGTAACAGATAAGGATGGTGACACTGCTGCAACGTCGGCGATTGATATCAGCAGCCAGATTATCTTCAAAGACGATGGTCCGTCTGCGTCTAATGTTGTGGCAACTACAATCTTGGATGAAGATGGCTTGTCTGGTGGTATTGCAGGTGGTACAGGCGATGTGGCAGGTACTGCAACAACGGCAACTGGATCTCTGGTTTATTCCGGTGGTGCCGATGGCGCTGCATCTATTGTGTTGTCTTATGCGGGTACGACTTTGGGTACCGAGCCTGTGACTTCAGTTTGGGATGCTGCAACCAGTACGTTGACCATTAGCTCAACTCGTGGTGCTTTGATGACCGTTTCGGTTGATCAAACGACAGGTACTTATACTGCCAATTTGTTGCAACCGTTGATGCATCCGGTCAATAATACAGAGGATAATATTACTTTGCCGGTGACTTATACCGTGACAGACAATGATGGTGATCAGGCCTCCGCAACATTAACATTGACCATTAATGACGATATGCCAACGGTTGATTCTGGTACACAAGAAATGGGGATTCAGCCAGCGGCAACGAACTTGATGATTGTTCTCGATACATCAGGTAGTATGGCTTGGGATGCGAGTACTGGTAGCGCGTCAGTCACAACATCTTCTCGCTTAGCGATGGCTAAAGATGCGGTTATGAATTTGATCACGGCTTATGATAAGCAGGGTGAAGTTCGCATTGAAATGGTTACTTTCAATAGCTATGCTCAAGCGAGTACCGTTTGGATGACCACGGCTCAGGCTCTAGTGTATATCGATGCATTAACAGCCAATGGGGGGACGAACTATGATGATGCTTTGCAAAAGGCAATGGATGGTTTTGGTTCACCAGGCAAATTGGATGGTGCTCAAAATGTAGCCTATTTCTTGACGGATGGTTTACCAACGTTTGGTATGGGATCCACAAGTACTTTGAAAGGTAGTCAAAATGGTGATGGTGCAGTAGGCTATTATGATTCTGGTGACGAAGGCATTCAATCTGCGGAGGAAGCTATTTGGAGGCAATTCCTGATTGATAATAAGATTATTTCTTACTCACTGGGTATGGGGTCTGACTTAACTTCAAGTAATAGAGTTCAAATTGATCCGATTGCCTATAACGGTGCAACCAGTTCCGATTTGAATGGCATTATTGTGTCCGATATGTCTCAACTGAATGCAACTTTGCAAAGCTTGGTGATTTTGCCGACAGTTCAAACCAATCTGTTGCGTGGTAATTTGGCAATTGATTCGGCGGGCTTTGGTGCCGATGGTGGTGAGGTATTAATCTTCACCATGGCAGGTCGAACCTATAATTACAACTCAGCCACAGGTGCTTTGACAGCAACGGGTACGAGTACCTCAACGTACACCTATGATTCAACGCAGCATGTGATTACCATCACAACCTCGTCTGGTGCGAAGATGGTGCTCGATCTGGATACGGGGGATTACTCGTATCAAGCGGGTAATGCGGGTTCTTCGTATCAAGAGCAACTGTCATTCTCTGTTAAAGATAAGGATGGTGATATTGTTTCCGTACCGAGTAAAGTTCTGCAGATTTATCAAATCTCTGCAATGGACGATAACATTTTGACCAATGATACGGATGGTACTTTATCGATTCCTGCTGCAGTGTTGATGGCCAATGATGTTCATAGCGCAACCACAGTGATCAGTTCATCGACAGGTGTTGATGGTTTGAACGCAACAGGTACTGATCCGGTGGTGGTTACCAATGCTTCGGGTGAAGGGATTTTTAAATATACCTTGACCGAAGGTTCTGTCAATGACACAGCGATTGTGGATGTAACGACGGTTTCCGGTACAACCATCAATGGTACGGTCATGAACGATACCTTGATTGGTAAAGATGGTCAGGCTGATACACTCAACGGTGGAGCAGGCAATGATGTTCTGTACGGTGGTACGGGTAATGACACATTGACCGGTGGTGCAGGAGCGGATAAATTTGTATTCGCCTCGGCATTGAATGCGTCAAGCAATGTCGATCGTATCCTTGACTTTGTTTCAGGTACAGATAAGATTGTGTTGGATAACAACATCTTTACCGGCTTCTCCGCAGGTGCTTCTTTGACCAGCAGTACCTTTGTTTCGGGTACTAGCCCTGTAGCGGGTACAACCAATCCAACGGTTTTGTACAATACCGGAACAGGTGCGTTGTCATTTGATGCAGACGGTAGTGGGGCGGGTGGAGCAGTGGTATTTGCTTACTTGACAACTACGTCTAATACGCATCCGACCATATCTGCGACAGACTTTATTATTCTATAAGGAATGCTCCAGATACTTGGAAATTAAAATCCCCCGGCAGTAATGTCGGGGGATTTTTTTATAGAAAAAATTTATAAATTATTGATATTATTAGTTTTTTTGATCAGCCTATTTGCCGAAAGAGAAATGTGCTGATTATGATTATTTTGCTGAAAATAGTGTTAGTGAGTTTATAAATTACTTATCCTTTAACCAAATAGTGCGTGTGTCGGATAATCGCTCATGTAGGGCGATTTTTTGCGGATGTGCCAGAGCTGTTCCCAATAATGCCAGCCAGTTGATTAGCGCCAATCCGATAGAAAGGGTGTATGCGGTAGAGGCGCTCGGCATCTGATGGTTATGCAGTTGGGTCCATGCGATGAGTAATGCGGGTAATATGCCCAAATAGGAAAGGATGTAACGTAGCCATGCCTGTCCGTAGCTGATACTGCTTCCTTTTGTATGGGTGGTTTTCAAATGCCATGTGCGTTGCGCCAATGTTTGTCCGCCATGCGTCCAGCAATAGGTGAAATAGATACCCATGATGATGAAAAAGACCAGTGAGTGTCCCCAAGCGGGTAGTTGAGCATGAATCAGTGTCAATATGATTTGGACAACGAGCGCTGTCACAAAGGTGAGCCCAAACAGTAGCGCTAATTCGTACAACGATGACCAAATACGTCGTGCATAGGGTGCGGGAATGGGGGAGGCGGGGAGCTGTGCTGAAGCCATTTAGAAGTGGTTCCGTATAATGGTGATGGAAGAGGGAGAATAAACAAACACCGCTGAGGTACTTTCAGCGGTGTTGTTATTTTAACTGGTTTGGTAATTTTTATAAATATATAGGGTTCGGCACATGTTTTATTGGCCAATAAAATCGCCCCAGAGTTTTGCGCGCGCACGCGGATCGCTTTCCACGCTGTTTTTAACACGGGTTTTCACTTCGTAGCGCTGCTGTTGGGATAGGGCGCCCCATTCGGCCATGCGCGATTGTGCTGTGCTGCGTTGCTCGCCCGGCATCGCTTTGATTTCAGGCACACGGCTGAGCCAACTGCGTTTTTGCGCTGGTGACAGGTCATTCCAATTCAGGCGTAAGGGTCGCAGAACCTCTTTGCTTTCGTTGGAGAGATCTTCCCACGCTTGCGCGCGAGACAACGGCGCGTAGCTCAAGGTGCTCACAATGAGTAGGGTATGAATGAGTTTTGTATACGGTTTCATGGGCAGTTCACTCAAAAGGCTATTCAAAATGGTTTTATTGTTCAGGGATTATGCTGCTATTGCTTTGGCTACTGGTTTTTTCGATGGTATCCAGCCCTTGATGATTAGCGTAGCGTGCGAAGTCATCGTTTAGGTAGGCTTGTAATGGAATTTGCTCGCGTAAAACCATGCCGATTTCGTCATCAACCGCACTGAGGCCAGCGATTCCTGTTGGGGCTGTTTGTGTCGAAGGCGTTGGGCGGATCGCTTCAGCAGAAGCAGTTATAGCTGCTGGGCTATTTTTCACTAAAGCCGAATTTTCTTTGGTAGCAGCTATGGCTGTTGGATTACTTCCATGGTGATGCAACGGAGCCGTTGAGGCATGCAGTGTGGCTTTAGCGTTATCCAGCATATTTGGATTGCTTTGCGTGGTTAACGGCTCGGTAGAGGCGGTTTGCTCGATAGCGCTGCCTGTTGCTGGAGTTGTTGTTTCTGTGCTTGTCGATCCGGTCATGCTGATGGCACGGTCAGCTACGGCTACATTCGTGGTCAGTTCGGAGCGAATAGATACGACAGAGATCACCAAGGCGAGGGTGAATGCGCTCACGGCAATCCCGCCTTTGAGCCAGTTCGTCATTTTGTGTTTCCAGTTGAAAATGTCGCTGATGTCTTTTTGATGCGATTTTTCTACTGTGGCTGTGTTTGATTTGGCTTGTGCAAGCGCACGAACGCGCGCCGCGCGCAGTCGTTCGGTAATGTCATAGGGCAGCTCATCCACGCCGTTATCCAGTGCATCACGCGTCATACGAATGCTGTGCGCGATTTGCTCCATACTGATTTCGGTGTGGGCGCTTGGGGTATTTGGGGTATATTTATCTGCTGTCATAGCGCACTTCCTGTAATTCCCAGTTCGCTCAGTGCTTCTGCCAAGGCGTGTGCGGCACGTGAACAATGGGTTTTGACACTTCCTTCCGAACAACCCATCGCTTGCGCAGTCTCTGATACTGAGAGGTCTTCCCAGTAACGCAGTAGAAACGCTTCCCGTTGACGTGTCGGTAAGTTTTTTATTAATTCTTCGATTTTGTTTAAAATTTGTTCGCGTTTGACCACATCTTCGGTCGAAAATGTCGACTGATTCGAGGTTCGGCTCATGATTGCTTCAATCACATCCATCGAGTTGGATTCTTCTTCGTCCTCGCTGGTGTCAAACTGGGAGAAGTTAGGCGTCCAATAGTCGCGGACTTTATTGCGGCGAAAATGATTGTGAATGGCGTTTTGCAAAATGCGGGTGAACAGCATCGGCCATTCGGACGACGGTTTGTCGCTGTAGGATTGCACCAAATTGAGCATGGCATCCTGCACGATGTCCAAGGCGTTTTCTTCGTTGCGTACAGCGTACAGCGCGTGTTTGTAGGCGCGACGTTCCACACTGGCGAGGAATGCGTCCATGCTCTCGAAGGTAGTGGTTTCGTTGGTTTTCGAGTTCATGAGAATGGTTCTATGGCTTGCAGGTGCGTGGCGTAGTGTTGTCCGCGTGCGGCGTAGTGGTGGGCATTGTTGGGCAGACGAGCTATTTCATCTTCTGTCAACATGCGTATCACTTTGGCTGGGCTACCAACGAGCAGGGCACCATCGGGGAACTCTTTGCCTTCGGTGACCAGTGCACCTGCGCCAACTATGCTGTTCGCACCGATTTTGGCGTGGTTCAGGACTGTCGCGCCCATGCCGATTAGGCTATTGTCACCAATCGTACAGCCATGCAAAGTGACGCTGTGGCCGATGGTGACATTTTTGCCTATGCTCAGGGGTGCGCCAACATCGGTGTGCAGCACACAGTTTTCCTGGATATTGCTGTTTTCGCCCACAGTGATGGGCTCGTTATCACCGCGTAGCACGGCACCAAACCAGACGTTTGCGCCGGCATGCAGTGCTACTTGACCGATCAACACGGCAGTCGGCGCGACATAGGTGCGTTCGGCCAGAATAGGGCTGAGTTGATCCAGACGGTAAATCGGCATAGTTGATGACTCCTGCAATTTAAATGCGTTTGATGGTTTTGGGTTGTATGACAGATTCAATGATCTATGACCTGGGCTGACTTACTATTTACCTGCATTTAAATTGGCATTCAATGAACTAAAAGGGTTTAAAATAATACATTTTAACCGACTTATCTGCTGCTGGCTACTGCGCATGAAATGGCTTTTATTATGAATTAAAGACTTGTTTCAATAGCCTGTACTTAGCGGATGATGATTTCGAGCGTTTTTGGCGATGAGTGTCCCGATTTTTTCTGCCCCAGAAGACTTTCCTGCTCACGAGCTATACACCTTTGAGCAGTGGTTGGCTTTTGTCGAGCCGCAGCCGCAGCGGGTGCAGGAGATGTTGGTGACATTGGCCGAGGCAGCGCAAGTGGGCGAACTTCGTGCTGTTGCGCTACAAGTTTTGCGCTTGCGTGAGCCGGACGAAAAACTGACAGCGATGCGTGCGTTGTACCACATGGGTCAAAACAATTTGTTGTCTTTGGACACAGCGCGGGATTGGCAAGAAAATGAAATATTGCAACATGAATGTCCGGGTCGACCGGCTCGTCCCGAGCTGATTCCCGCCACGCAAACCCTACGCCGCAGCATGAACAGCACCGAAGGCCGCGCGATCATGGTGCATGCACTGGCGCACATTGAGTTTAATGCGATCAATCTGGCTTTGGACGCGATGGTGCGGTTTGCCGGTTTGGCGGAGGATTATTATTGGGATTGGTGGCGCGTGGCGGCGGAAGAGGCGTATCATTTCTCGCTGATTCGTCGGCATTTGCGGGTTTTGGGCGCGGAGTATGGCGACTTCCCCGCGCATGATGGGCTGTGGGATATGGCCGAGCGCACGCGGCATTCGTTCGCCGATCGTATGGCGATGGTGCCTCGAACTTTGGAAGCGCGTGGTTTGGATGCCTGCCCGATCATGCAGGAGAAATTTCGTCAGGCGGGTGATGAGCAGGCTGCGCGAATTTTGGACATCATTTTGCGGGACGAAATCACCCATGTGGCTTTGGGCCATCGTTGGTTTATTTACGCTTGTGAACAAAATCAGACCGAGCCAGTGTATACCTATCGGTATTTGAGTGAACTATACCGTGCGCCGCGTGTGCGTCCGCCGTTTAACTGTGTGGCGCGACGCGCTGCCGGTTTTTTTGAAGAAGAGTTATCTGCATGGCAGAACGAAGCATGAATCACACAACGGTTGTCGAGGCCTTGGACGTTACCGCGCCGATGAACGCGAATGCCTTGCGCGCGGCCAATGGTCCGAGTTTGGCGGCGATGCGCGATGCGCCGATTGGCGTGTTCGATTCAGGCTTGGGCGGTTTGAGTGTCTGGCGCCATTTGCACGCGACCATGCCACATGAGGATTTCATCTACGTGGCGGACAACGCGAATGTGCCTTATGGCGATAAACCTGAAGAATGGATACGTGAACGCATGGTGCTGATGACCGAGTGGTTCTTGGCACGAGGTTGCAAGGCCATTGTCTGGGCATGCAATACGGCGACGGCTGCCGGTGCAACCTATGTGCGCGAACGCTATCCCGATGTGTTTTTCGTTGGGCTGGAACCGGCGATTAAACCTGCGGTGCAACTGACCCAAAATCAAAAAATCACCATGCTGGCGACCCAACGCACAGTGCAGAGTGCCAAATATCAGGCTTTGATTGGTCGCACTATTCCTGTAGGTAGTGCAATTGAATTGCGCTCAGTGGCGTGTATTGGCTGGGCTGATGCGATCGACTCGGGCAAAATCACGGGGCAGGTGTGGGAAGCATTACTGGCTAAATATTTACAGCCGACGCAGGCATTCGGTGCCGATGTGGTGGTGCTGGGTTGCACGCATTATCCCTTCATTGCCCATGATATTCGCCGCTATTTGGGTGAGCAGGTGACGTTGCTCGACTCGGGCGCACCGGTGGCGCGCTATACGCAGAGTGTTTTAGAAAAGCGTTCTGGCCTGACCCAGCGTGAACGAGTTGGTCGAACGCAAAACTACGCCAGTTTTCTGGATGACGCGGTGCGCGAGCGCTGGCGATTTTTTAGTGATGTGGTGGACGCAGAGGTACATCTGTTTTCTACCCAATGACAATATTGAAACTTTTGATGGGGTGCGCTTACAATAGGCATTCCAAATAAGAATGATTTGAACACACAAATACGACAGGAGTTTCACATGCGCCGCCGCGATGAACAGCACATCATTAAGAAATATCCGAATCGTCGTCTGTATGATACACAGACCTCGACCTACATTACCTTGGCCGATGTGAAGCAAATGGTGCTGGCGCATGACACTTTCACTGTGCTGGACGCGAAAACCAACGACGATCTGACCCGCAGCATCCTGCTGCAAATCATTTTGGAGGAGGAAAACGAAGGTGTATCCTTGTTCACTACCGAAATGCTGGCGCAGATCATTCGCTCGTATGGCAATGTGATGCAGGGGATGCTTGGCTCGTATTTGGAAAAAAACATGCAAGCTTTTGCCGACATTCAGACCGATTTGGCTGAAAACGATGCGAAAAGCGATGCGCAGCAAAAAATTGACCGCGAAGTATGGCAGCAGCTGCTCGCCATTCAAACACCGATGATGCAGGGCATGATGAGCACCTACATTCAGCAAAGTCGAGAGATGTTTCTACAAATGCGCGATGTTATGGCTTCACAGACGGCCGTTCTGTTTCAAAATCTCAGCGGCGGCACGATTGCCCCTGAGCTACTCATAGCCGATGCGGCCAAACCCAAAGCAGCGGCGAAAAAAACAGAGGGTAAAGCAGCGGGTAAATCCAGTCATAAAACCAAAAAGTCGAGTAAATAAACCATGCTGTTTGATTTTCATTGTCACTCTACGGCGTCCGATGGCGCGCTTGCACCCGAGCAACTCATGGCGCGTGCTGCGCGCAATGGCGCGCGCTATGTGGCTTTGACCGATCACGATCAACTGGCTGGGTTGAGTCAGGCGCGTCAGAGTGCCGAGCAGCTCGGTATGCGCTTTGTCGATGGCGTGGAAATCTCCGTTTCATGGCGTGGCATGAGCGTGCATATTGTTGGATTGAACTTTGATGTGGATAACGTCGCATTGGCGCAAGGGCTGGCAGAGAATGCTTCGGGTCGCGCCAAGCGAGCAGTCGTCATTGCTGAACAATTGGAAGAAGTCGGCGTGCAAAACGCTTTGGCGCGCGCTTTGGCTGAGGCCAACGGGCGCATGGATTTGCTCGCGCGCACGCACTTTGCGCGGGTGATGGTTGCGGATAAAAAAGCGATCAGTGTGCGTCACGTGTTCCAAAACTATCTGGTTGAGGGCAAGCCCGGTTTCGTGGCGCACGAATGGGCAGAGTTGGCTCAGGCTATTGAGTGGATTCATGGCGCCGGTGGTATCGCCGTGCTCGCCCATCCTGGGCGCTATCCGCATGATGCTGACAGTGAGATGGATTTAATCCGTGAATTCGTTGACTTGGGTGGGCAAGCGATCGAAGTCGTCACGGGCAGCCATAGCAAACAACAATTCAAACACTACGCGCAAATGTGCGATTCATTCAATTTATTCGCCTCAGCCGGTTCGGATTTTCACGGTGCGGGCGAGAGTAAAATGGATATTGGCAAAGCACCGACCTTGCCCGTAGGTTTGCGTCCTGTCTGGAATCTGTGGAATTAATCCCTGAACGAGTGATTATTTCGGTAAAATAACGCCTTATTGAATATTTCATGTTGAGGTTTTTGCGACCTTAAACCGATAGGAACTCTATGGATTATAACGAACTGATTCGTAATATCACGCTGTATATCATCCCCGTGATTTTGGGCATTACCCTGCACGAAGCGGCGCACGCATACGCCGCTCGCTGGATGGGCGATGATACCGCCGAGCGCTTGGGCCGTATTTCTCTGAATCCGATGCGTCATATTGATCCGGTCGGTACGATAGTGATGCCGTTATTGTTGTTGATCTTGACCAAAGGTGCGTTTACCTTTGGCTATGCCAAGCCAGTTCCGGTCAATTATGTACGCCTGCGCCGTATGAATATGCGCTCGGCCATGCAGATCGTGGCGTTCGCCGGGCCTGCAGCGAATTTGTTGATGGCAATCGGCTGGGCGATTGTTTATGCTTTGTCTACTACGTTACTGGGTGGCGAAGAGTTTTTCGTGCTGATGAGCCGTGGTGGCATTTTGATAAATTTGGCGTTATTTGCATTCAATCTGTTTCCCATGCTGCCGTTGGACGGTGGTCGTGTGTTGAACGGCTTTTTACCGCGCGGCTTGTCGGCTCAGTTTGAACGATTGGAACCTTATGGTGTGTGGATCGTCATGTTCTTGGCGTATGCCACGCCTTTTGTGTTTGATTATTGGATGGGGCCGATTATTTCAGGTTTACAAGCTTTATTGATGCCTTTGATTCATCTGATTCAGTCGATCTTTTCCTAATTGGCATTATTTTTCTTCTTTTTTGAGTATTTTCATGTTTCCAGAACGCGTTTTATCAGGGATGCGCCCAACCGGCGCGCTGCATTTAGGTCACTATCATGGTGTGTTGAAAAACTGGGTGCGCTTGCAAAGCGAGTATCCGTGTTTGTTTTTCGTAGCGGACTGGCATGCGCTGACCACGCATTATGAAGATCCGAGCATCATCGAGTCCAGCACGCATGAGATGGTGATTGATTGGTTGGCTTCTGGCGTGGATCCATCGCAGGCTACGGTATTTGTGCAATCACAAGTGATCGAGCATGCGGAGCTATTTTTGTTGTTGGCTATGTCGGCGCCACTGGGTTGGCTGGAGCGTGTGCCGACCTACAAAGAGCAGATCGAGAAGCTGAAGGAAAAAGATTTATCAACCTACGGCTTTTTGGGCTATCCATTGTTGCAGGCGGCGGATATTTTGATTTACCGCGCACAGCATGTCCCGGTCGGTGAGGATCAAGTACCACATCTGGAAATGACGCGTGAAATAGCTCGTCGTTTCAATTACTTGTATGGTCGAGAAGCAGACTTTGAAGAAAAAGCACAAGAGGCGGTGAAAAAGCTGGGTAGTAAATTAGCCAAGCAATACATTGAATTGCGCAACCGTTTCCAAGAGCAAGGTGAAGAAGAGGCCATTGAACAAGCTCATGCTTTGCTGGATGAGTCTAAAAATCTGACTTTGGCCGATCGTGAACGTTTATTCGGTTATCTCGAAGGCAGCCGAAAAATCATCTTGGTCGAGCCGCAAGCATTGTTGACCAAAGAGTCGCGTATGCCGGGTTTAGATGGACAGAAAATGTCCAAGAGCTATGGTAATACCATTGCGATTCGCGAAGATGCTGAATCGATCACCAAGAAAATCCGTACCATGCCAACTGATCCGGCGCGTGTGCGTAAAACCGATGCGGGTGATCCCGAGAAGTGTCCGGTTTGGTCATTCCATCAAATTTACAGCAATGATGCCACTTGCGCATGGGTACAGGATGGTTGTAAAAATGCCAAAATAGGCTGTCTGGAGTGTAAACAGCCCGTGATTGAGGCAGTTCTGCATGAGCAGCAACCATTGCTGGAGCGTGCACAAGTTTATATTGACGATCCAACCTTGGTGCGTAATATCATTGCTGACGGTTCTGAGAAAGCACGTAAAATGGCGCAAGAAACCATGCGCGATGTGCGCGAAGTGATGGGCTTGGCATAACCGTGAATCGTACAAAGCATAAAAAACGAGGTACTAACACCTCGTTTTTTATTCTCACATTCCTTTAAATGGACTATGTCGATACAACCACTCAGGGCGATAGGTTGCGATAACGGCAATGGCTGCACCACTTAAGAAGCCTTCTCCCCAGCCAAGTAAAATAGGGCTAGCCCAAACAATATCGTTTCCTTCTAGGGGAATTAGCTTCAAAATATCGCCAATGATGCTTAGATTGAGCGTCATGGCAATCATCATGCCAATGGCAGCGACAAAAAAGCCGCGTAAGAAAATGTAAACAAATAATCGATGCGGCAGCACACGCTTAACCAAAGCATGTAAACCGGCGACGATGAGTAAAGGCAAAACAGCGGCCAGTAAATATTGCAATCCCCAAATCCACGGTGATATATTCAACGTAAAGCAAGTAACCAATGATGTACAGGCCAAAGCGAGTAATGCGAGCGGTGCGCCTAGTAACAAATAAGCCACGCTTGCGCCCACCAGATGAAAATATAAATTATCCATCACCTGTCCTTTGATGAGCCAAAGACAGATCAGGAAAAAGCTTAGATAAAGCCAGATATTTAAACGCGTTGAATCGTGAAAGTCTCTACGATGAACTGCAACACTCATGGCGCCTAACAGAACACCGAGTGTCAATAAATTAATAATTCCCCAAATAATGGGAGACCAAAACAGCAGAGGATGAGCCAACGTAAACATAAAGGGAAAATAGTGAAAAAACAATGCTTATATAATATGTCAAGCACGTTGGGATTAGATTTACGATCAAATAGGTAGCAGTATTATAAATGAAGCTTGGTCAATTATACTGATCTGCCCTCGAATTAACGGACTGATCTGCCCTCGTTTTAACGGACAGTTAAGCGGCTGATTTTAAGTTAGCC
>CAYZVI010000030.1:0-13449 GCA_964481695.1 uncultured Hydromonas sp.
TTTGACACCTCTTTTTTACGTTAATAGGTGTCCGTCAAATCGAGGGCAGATCAGAATTTGTCCGTCATCATGAGTCGAAAACGGTACATGCAACCGTCGCCCATCAAGCACAGATTCCTGTTTGAATACGACATCCGGATAGTTGACCGAATTAAAAGGGCGCTATTTTGCGCCCGTTTTAGTTTGCTTATTTCGGTTGAATGATTTGACCATCTTCTTTGGTAAACGGCTCTTTTAAACCTTGCGGCAAAATATCCAATACGGATTCGGATGCGGGGCGGCAGAGTTTCGTGCCCATTTCGGTCACAACAATCGGGCGATTGATCAAAATCGGATGAGCCATCATCTGATCAATCAGTTCCTCATCCGTCCATCTCGAATGGCCCAAATCCAGTTCGGCATAAGGTGTGCCTTTCTCGCGTAGTAGTTCGCGCACAGAGATACCCATATCGGCAATGAGTTGTACCAGCTTTTCGCGCGTCGGTGGGTTTTGCAGATATTCAATGACGGTCGGTTCGATACCTGTGGCGCGAATGATGGCGAGCGTGTTGCGTGACGTGCCACATTTGGGATTGTGATAAATGGTAACCGGATGGATGCTCATGGGATCTCCTAAGAATACAAAAAATATTGATTTGATGGTGCTGAATCAATGTTAACACAGGCATTTTAACGTATTCGTGACAAAGGATGAATGTGTCACGAATTGGTCATATCCACACGCTACAATCTCATTCACTCAGATCACTGTTCGGTGATCCCATTAAACTTTTATCGATATCTTTTTTAGGGATTGGATATGAACTCGTCACAACACGATATGCCACAAACTACACGCCGTTCGGTACTCAAAGCATTGAGCAGTGTGCCTTTGTTGCCTTTGGGTGCAGGCTCTATCAACGCCATGTTGGCAGGTTATGCCAATCAGGTCAGCGCAGCCAGTGTAAAATCACTCGGTAACTTTACTGTCGCATCGTTTACCAACACGCCGGCACCAAGCTTATCCAATCCCGCGCAAATGGCGACCAACTATGTGGCTTCGAATTTCAATGTGAAGTTGGCAGACGGTTCTAAGCAGTCTTACAAATTGGCTTATGAAACATTCTTTACAACCGGTGATATGGTACCGGATGGTAAAGGTGGTAAGGTTCTGGCCGGTGGTAATTTTGACATCAACAATCGCCCGATCATCGACCGCTCGGTAGCGGGTAAAGAGCGTCAGTTCTTCTCCGACTGCCCGGATGGTACGTCTTTGTTATCCTTGCCAAGCGCACAGGTTTCGGGTGTAAAAGGGAAACCTGTTTTTGCCGTAGTGCAGTTTGAGTACATTTCACGCGATCAATCGGGTGCTGATACCTACGGTAAAGTTCCGTCACCGATTGCTGTTTTGACCCTTGATCAAGATCAAACCACAGGTAAGCTGAGCTTGGTGAAATACCACAATGTCGACACCTCTAAAGTACACGGTTTGTGGATCACCTGTGGTGCGAGCTTGTCACCATGGAACACGCATTTGTCGAGCGAAGAATACGAACCGGACGCGTTCGATACGGGTGATAGCAAGGCGGGTAAACAACTGCGCGCATTTAGCAAAAACTTGTTTGGCGACGAAAACCGCGCCAATCCATATCACTACGGCCATATGCCGGAAGTAACCGTTCACCCCGATGGTACGGGCAGCATTAAAAAGCACTACTGCTTGGGTCGTATTTCACATGAGCTGATTCAAGTCATGCCGGACAATCGCACCGCTCTGATGGGCGATGATGCGACCAACGGCGGCTTGTTCATGTTTGTGGCGGATCGTCCACGTGATTTGTCATCGGGTAATCTGTAAGTTGCCAAAGTGGGTTCTGGTTTTAATGTGATTCCCGGCGGCGAAGCTGCACCATTGACGTGGATCAATTTAGGTCATGCAACCAGCCGCGAGATTGAACAAATGGCGGATAAGCTCAAACCACAGGACATCATGGATGTGCGTTTGGAAGATTCAAAAGACGCGAGCTTTACTAAAATCTTCATCAGCGGCAAAGCCAACTGGGTCAAACTGAAACCGGGTATGGATAAAGCAGCCGCTTTCCTCGAAACCCACCGCTACGCTGCTCTCAAAGGGGCAACCATGGCATTTACTAAAATGGAAGGCACTACGGTCAATATCAAGGACAAGATTACTTACTCGGCATTGGCATATATTCAGGACTCTATGGTTAAAGGTGGTAAGGGTTGGTACGAAGGCAGTGGTATTGCTTTGGATAAAGCGGTTAAATCCGGCGGCATCATGCAGTTACCGATGAGTGGTCGTCAGCGCGACATCAACAAAAAAATGATCGAAAGTAACTGGGTGCCAACGCACATCAATGCTTTGTTGGTGGGTCAGGACATCGAAGCGGATGAATTGGGCAACACCTCAAATCCAAATCGCATTGGTAATCCGGACAACATCAAATTCTCAGAAAAACTGCGTACCTTGTTTATCGGTGAGGACAGTGGTCGCCACGTGAATAATTTCCTGTGGGCGTACAACGTTGATACCCAAGATCTCACGCGCATCATGTCCGTACCGGCGGGTGCAGAGGCCACGGGTTTACATGCTGTCGACGAAATCAACGGCTGGACCTACATCATGAGTAATTTCCAACATGCAGGCGATTGGGAAGAGCTCGACGGCAAGGTCAAGGACAAGCTCGATCCGCTGATCCGCGCGAATTACAAAGATCGCTTTGCTGCCGCTGTGGGCTATCTCACTGCCGATGCAACGGGTATCAAACTGTAAAAATTTCAAAGTCTCCTTCACAATCTCCAAATGTGAACTTAATGGCGCTGCCGGTTTATCCAGCAGCGTCTTTTTTATAGAGTTGGCACAATATTCGCTCCATCACCGAACCGCATGCTCATGGCATAATACGACCTATATATTTAATTCAAATGAGTGGAACCATAGCCATGCACGATACAGTTAATACCACGACCAATCCCTTTTCCGATTTGCGCGATTTGCCGCGTTGGGCAGAGATGAAACCTGAGTACGTTGCCGAGGCAGTGCAAAGCGCATTGTCCGAAGCACAGACCGCCGTGCAGGCGGTAACACAGCTTGCGCCAGCGCAAATCACTTGGGATAACTTTGTCGAACTGCTCAATGACAAAACGGAGCAACTCTCCCGTATCTGGGGGGCTGTGAGTCACTTGCATCATGTGGTGGATAATGAACAATGGCGTGAGCAATACAATCAATTTTTACCAGAGATCACAGAATTCTGGACAGAACTGGGACAAAACGAGGCCATCATGGCGCACTATCAGACGTTGGCGCAGGATCCGAATTTTTCTGCGCTCACACCGACGCGTCAACACATCGTGACCAACGCTTTACGCGACTTTGCGCTCTCAGGGGCGTTGCTCCAAGGCGAAGCCCGCGCCGAATACGCGCAGTTGGCCAATGAAGCCGCACAGTTGCAAGCCAAATTCTCGGAAAATTTGCTCGATGCGACCAATGCCTACGCCTACTACGCGCGGCTGGATGAGTTGAGCGGTATACCCGATGATGTGCTGGTGGCGATGCGTGAAGCAGCGCAAGTCGATGGTAAAGAAGGTTATAAAATCTCGCTGCACTATCCGAGCTACTTCCCCGTGATACAGTACGCGGATGACCGCGCGCTGCGTGAGCGTGTGTATCGAGCGAATGTGACGCGCGCGTCGGATTTGGGCGATGAAAAACTCAACAACACCGCGATCATGCAGCGTTTACTGGCGATTCGCCAGCGCATAGCCGTGCTGCTGGGTTACCCGAATTACGCGGAAGTGTCGCTCGCGCCTAAAATGGCCGAGTCGGTGGCGCAGGTAAATGAATTTTTACTCGATTTGGCGGATAAGGCGCGACCGTTCGCCGAGCGCGATATGCAGGAATTGACAACCTTTGCTGCGCAGGAATTGGGCTTGAAAGAGTTACAGGCGTGGGATATGGCCTATGCCAGTGAAAAGCTGCGCGAGCGGCGTTATGCATTTTCTGAGCAAGAAGTGAAAAACTACTTCCCGCTGAAAAAATCACTCGGCGGTTTGTTCCAAGTGATCGAGTCGCTGTTTGGCGTGCGTTTGCAGCGCAATGAGGGCGTGCAGACGTGGCACAAAGACGTGCAGTATTTTGACTTATTGAACCCAAGTGGCTCGGTCATGGGCGGCGTGTACCTCGATCCATATGCACGGGCAGGCAAAAACTCTGGCGCGTGGATGGACGAAGTGCGTGTGCGCCGTCAGTTAAAAAACGATGTGCAAACGCCGGTCGCGCACATGGTGTGCAACTTCACCACACCGCTGCAAGGCGAAACCGACAGTTATTTATACCACGACGATTTGATTACCCTGTTCCACGAGTCGGGTCACGCGCTGCATCATCTGCTCACGCAGGTGGGTGACATGGATGTTTCGGGCATCCGCGGCGTGGAGTGGGATGCGGTCGAGCTGCCGAGCCAGTTCATGGAAAACTTCTGTTGGGACTACGACGTGCTTGCGGGTATGAGCGCACATGCGCAAACTGGTGCGACGCTGCCACGAGAGCTGTTTGACAAAATGCTGGCGGCGAAAAACTTCCAATCCGGTATGCAAATGCTGCGTCAGATCGAGTTTTCGCTGTACGACATGCGTCTACACGCGGAGTATCAGGACACGCAGCCGGCTATGATTTTCAGCGTGATGAACGAAGTGCGTGATCGTGTGGCGGTTGTGCCGGTGCCGGAATTTAATCGTTTTGCCCACAGCTTCAGTCATATTTTCGCCGGAGGTTATTCGGCCGGCTATTTCAGTTATAAATGGGCGGAAGTGCTCTCGGCGGACGTGTTCGCAATGTTTGAAGAGGCGATGGCGCACGGTGCGCCGTTGTTGAATCAAAATTTAGGACAACGTTATTGGCGTGAAGTGCTTGCCGTGGGCGGATCCCGTCCGGCGATGACGTCGTTCAAGGCGCTGCGCGGGCGAGAACCGCAGGTCGATGCGCTATTGCGCCACAGTGGTTTAGCGGCATGACGGCGTTTCGAATAGAAAAAAGCCTTGCTGATGCAAGGCTTTTTTAGTGGAGCGTATGTTCACTATTATTTGGTTTTTTTGCTTCAGTTTTCACTGCTTTTTTCGCAGTAGCAGATTTATGTACTTTGTGGTGTTTCTTCGCTTTGTGTACGGTCATTTTAGCTGGCGCCGCTTTGGTTACAGGTGTGGTCGTAGTGGCAGGTGTAGCAGTAGCAGCATAGCTGGTGGCAGTTACCAAACCCAATGCTGAAGCCAAGATCAGTGTAGACAGTTTTTTCATGATGATTTCCTTTGTGTGAAGTTAGAAAACAACCCTATGTCGTTTTCATGGTGTTCATTGTAGGGGACTGAGATTGGAATGTCTGTTATGAAATGTAGTGTTTTGTAACCGAATATTACGAAGCATTGTTGAGGGTGATTGGCCAAGCAATTTGAAAACAGGCGCCACCATATTGACTGGTGGTAACGTATGCGTTGCCTTGATATGCTTGAGCAATGCTCTCAACGATGGCTAAACCCAATCCGTAACCACCAGTTTCGCGATTTCTACTTTGATCCAAACGATAAAACGCTTGAAAAATTTGTGCTCTGTGTTCTTCAGGAATGCCATCGCCATCATCGGCGACAGAGATGATGTACTGTTCGGCAGTTTGTTCAAAGATGACATCAATGTGCTGACGAGCGAATTTTTTGGCATTATTAAGCAGGTTGCTCAACGCGCGAGCGAGAAGGTGTGCGTCACCATGATATTGAGCATGCGTAGCGTGGATACGGATTTGCCATTCGATTGTGTCAGGCGCATCGGTTTGAGCCTGATGCACGCAGTCATTTAGAAAGTGCTCAATAGAAAATTTTGCAGCGATTGGTTCTTCCGTGCCGTGTGTATCAATACTGGCTTTGAACAGTAGCTCATTAACCAGCTGTTCCACATGATCTATGTCTGCGCTAAATAGTGTTTCCTCATCACGACTTAAAAGTAGTGCCACACGGTAGCGCAGTCGTGCCAATGGTGTGCGAATTTCATGGGCGATGTCTTGCATGAGACGATCTTGCTGTTGAATCAAGTTTGAAATTTTTCCGCTCATACGATCAAATGCTTGTCCAATCGGATAAACGGTAGAGCGGTTATCTAGGTTTAGTTGCGCCTCCATTTGCCCTGAACCAATGCGTTCGGCAGCTGCCTCGATCTGCTTCATGTCGCGCCATAAAGGGCGTAACCAAAGATAGACCGGAATAGCGAGCGATACAATCATAATGGAGAGAAAAGCGATGTCGATGAGTTGCAGTTGTTTGAAAAAATAGCTGTAATTCACGGGTCCGACAGAAAGTAAGTAGTTGCTATTTTGAATACGTTGGATATAGATTTTGTCTTGCTCGATAAATACCACGTCGCCTTGGTCGAGTGCATTGAGTGCGTCGTTGTCTAGGGTGTAGGCGTTGTATGGTTCTATTTGGATATTAAAATCACTGTCTATAGTGGAGTTTTGTAGTAGGGTCGGCCACTCCTCTGGCGGTCTTGTTTGTAGGTCGTGTTCAATCAGAGATAAGACGGTAGCAAGTAGGTCGCCAATATAGTTCTCGCTGACATCATCGATGGCTTTTTTATAGAATAGCCCGAGGCAGGCGATGACGGTGATAAAAAAGCCAACCAGAAGCAGATAAAATTGAATGAAAACTCGTCGCATGATGGCAGTAATTGATACGGCTGACGTTTAAACGTTTGGATTTTAGCTTTCCCATGCGCTGGGTGCAAATAAATAACCTTTATTACGTACGGTAATGATACGTCGGTGTTCCGTCAAATCATCGCCGAGCTTTTTGCGCAACCGCGAAATATTGATATCTACACTGCGATCCAAGCCATCGTAGTCGATCGCTCGTAAGCTGCGCAGTAATTGGTCGCGGCTCAGTATCATCCCTGCATTGGAGGCAAGTAGCCACAGTAACTCAAACTCAGTGCTGGAGAGTGTAATGACCGTCCCGTTCAGTGTCACGCTGCGGCTGGCAGTGTCAATGCTTAGTTTACCGATGTTTAAACGTGATGAGGGCTGTTGCTGCGATGGTTCTATGATTTGGCGTGCTTTACGCTGAATGTCTTGGCGTAATTGTGACTGAATGCGTGCCAGTAAAATATTGGGCGGAGCTGTTTTGATGATGTAGTCATTGGCTCCTAACTCCAACCCCAAAACATGTTTGATTTCACTATCATTGGCCGTGAACAAAATAATTGGTCGGTCATACTGAGCACGCAATTGTTGGCAGATGGATAAACCGTCCATATTCGGCAACATGATATCGAGCAAGAGTAAATCCGGTTGTTCTCGTAAAACGGTAGAAATAACCTCACGGCCATCAGTAACGATGGTAACGCTAAGGTTGTGACGTTCTAAAAAGGTACGTATCAACTCAGCCAGATTCAAATCGTCTTCTGCAAATATGATACGCGTTTGGATCTTATCTGGAGGGGCTTGGCGCGTCATGTGTCACTCGTTGTCTGCATGAAAAAAAGATTGTACGAGGATACGAAGAGATTTTTGTATCAATATGTAGCCATGCCCCGATACGGCCAGCGCAAAATGGATGATGATTGAGGTTAGAACATCATAAAAAAACCGACGGCGTTATGCCGTCGGTTTGCACTGAATGTTTCGATCTGCAATCGTCTGAGGCCTCTTACAGACTACCTTCCACACCTTCAACCAACCATGACATACCGCCCAAGGCTTTGTCGTCCAGTGCTTGGTCTTTAGCGACTTTTTCCGCGCCGCTTTGATCTTTCAGTGGGCCGATAAATACTTTACCGCCTTTGGCCAATTCGGCTTTTTTGTTTTCAACCAGAGTTTTTACGTCTGCTGGTACGGCTGGATTGATATCTACCAGATCAACCCATTTGTCGGCAACGCCTTTCCATTGATTGTCCACATGCACTTTACCTGCCAATGCGTCTTTCATCGCTTGGGTGTAGAAGTCGCCCCAGTTGATCACAGCAGAAGCCAAGTGCGCTTTTGGACCGTAGGCTTTCATGTTTGAATCCCAGCCGAATGCGTACACGCCTTTTTCTTCCGCGGTTTTCAATACCGCTGGCGAGTCGGTGTTTTGCAGCAATACGTCTGCGCCTTGACCGATCAGGCTTTCGGCCGCTTGACGTTCTTTGTTCATGTCAAACCATGAGCCGGTGAACACCACTTTGGTTTTGATCGCCGGATTCACGCTGCGCGCGCCCAAGGTGTAGGCGTTAATGTTGCGGATGACCTCAGGGATTTTTACTGATGCAACAAACCCCAATGTGTTGGACTTGGTCATTTTGCCTGCCATCACCCCTGCCAAGTAGGCAGATTCATAGGTGCGCGCTTCGTAAGTACCCATGTTCGGCGCATTTTTGTAGCCGGTTGCGTGGTAGAACATGGTTTTCGGTGTAGTTTGAGCGACTTTCAGAGTCGGGTCCATGTAGCCGAAAGAGGTGGTGAAAATCACGTTGTTGCCTTTGGCCACCAGGTCGCGGATCACGCGCTCTGCATCAGCGCCTTCTTTCACACTTTCAACCTGTTGTGTGGTCACGGTTACACCATCTTTGGCTAACGCTTCGACCATCGCTTTACGACCGTTGTCGTGTGCAAACGTCCAACCGCCATCACCCACGGGGCCGACGTAGACGAAGCCTGCTTTGATTTCTTTCACGCCTGTGGTAGGTGCTGCGGCTGGGGCGTGATCGGCTGGTTTGGCTGCGTCTTTACCGCCGCCGCAAGCCATCAAAGTGAATGCGGTGAGAATAGAGGCCGCGAATCCTGTGGTACGACCCAATGAGAATGAAAATGCCATGATGACTCCAATATAGAGGTAATAACAATCAAACAAAAAACTACAGTAAAACTAATTTACGGTAAAAAAGGTTGCGATAGTGACATCGGTGCATTCATACGAATCTTGCGCCAATCACGCGAAATCCAGCACAGCACGATCACCGTTGCCACATACGGCAGCGCGTTGAGCACCTGAACATTGGTCATAAATGCAGCCAAAGATTTCACCACGCCCGATTGATGCGCCAACCAATCTTGAATGGGCTGATTTGCCGCCTGCACTGCAAAGCCCAGCGAGCGCATCAAACCGAACAACAAAGCACCGAAAATCAAACGTGCCGGATGCCACGTTGCAAATACCACCAAAGCCACGGCGATCCAACCCACGCCGCCAGTGATGCCTTCTTGCCACGCTTTGAACTGCACCAGTGCGACAAACGCGCCAGCAAAGCCCGCCATTGCCCCACCCAAAATGGTCATGGCATAGCGAACTTTCAGCACGTCGTAGCCAATCGAATGTGCCACAGTAGGTGACTCGCCGACAGCGCGCACCATCAGTCCCATTTTTGATTTAAACAGCAGCACGCCGAATAATACGCATGATAAAATGCCCAAATAGGCAGGAACACTCTGATTGAACAACTCTCCGACCAACGGCAATTGTGACAGAAAAGGAATGCTTAAAGGTGCAAAACCGGGTACGGATAAACCAACGTATTTGACGCCAAGTAGGGCGGATAAACCCGTACCTAAAATCGTCAATGCCAAGCCAGTCGCCGTTTGGTTCGTGAGCAGTCGTAAAACTAAAAAGGCAAACAGCAGTGCTGCGAGTGCGCCTGCCGCCGTGCCGGCGAGCATGCCGGCCCAGGCGTTGCCGGTGTTCAATGCGGTGGCAAATGCCGAAACCGCACCGAGCAGCATCATGCCCTCTACGCCGAGATTCAATACGCCGGACTTCTCGGTCAGTAACTCACCCATACCGGCAATAATCAATGGAATTGATGCGAGTAAAACGCTGGCTAAGAGGCTGGACCAAAAGGCGCTCATGATGTGTTTGAACCGATCAGTGAAATAGAATTAGGTGAAAAAAGACAAAAAGTCTTTTAAAAATAAGCCGCTATTATAATCCGAATGTGATGCAAAAATGAATAAAAACCATCCAGAAGCATCGCCAGGATGGTTTGATGCGAGATTGAGAATACTCGTTTTCTGCTGATTTCCCAAGCTTTTTAATCACTCATGGCCAGTGTTGCATATCCGACCCCAATGAAATTGGTCGAAACATCTCGGTCATTGTGCAGGAATTTTGCTTTGAGATGATTGGGTGTGAGGCGATCGAGTTGCTCTGCGACGCGTTCTTGATAACCTTTGGTTTTCCAGAACAGCGTCCCTTCGACCAAAATGCCCGTCGTGATCGGCTGCTCGCCAGACAGATGGTGTGCATTTTGTCCCATGATAATCGCGGCTAAGATCACGGCGGTAAAATCTGCGCTGCGATTGATGATCGCTTCGGCCGTCTGTGCAATGTATGGGTCGGGATAGTGTCGCAGCAAGGCCACTTGACCGGCGTGCGTGGCGATGTCATCTGGATCGAAGGCAAAACCGTCGATCAGATTCATACAGCGTTCACGGCCAACGATTTGCCCGAAAATCGGTGCGATGTAGCGACCGGAAGCGGCTTTTTCGATGCGCTGTTTACCCGGATTGTCATCGACGCGACGCGCATTGAGTGCCTCGTCGTATTCGGTTAAGAATTTTGGGTGGAAATTACCAACTTCCAGATTGACTGCCATAACTTCATCATTACGCCAGTTGCGTTTTTCGTCATCCGTTAGCTTGGTGATCTGATCCACGCGGTAGTAGGCGGCGGCATTCAATCCGGTACCTGCAATCAGCCCAATGTATTGGTCGCAATCCGATAGCCAAGCACCCGCAACTAAGGTGGTCACAGTGTCATTGAGAACGGGTACTTTGCGCGCCGTTTGACCGTTTTTAGCAATGGCTTGGCAAATCTTGTCACGCAGTGATTCACCGATTACCCCTTCGATATTAATTCCTTTGGTCCATGTGACCAGTCGTGCATCGTTATCTGGCGTATTGGTTGATGGATAGGAAAAGCAGTAACCCAGATCAAACTCCGGTTCGTCTGATACCTTGCGAATCAAGTCAGCTTGGCGTTGGAAAAAGCTATCTGCAGAAATCGCACCGACGACTTGGGCTTCGCTCATCAGATATTCATCACGATGTTTGACTTTGGTGAACTGTACTTCTTTACCGAGAAAGGCGATTTTTGCCGCACGGACATTGGTTCCACCCGCATCCAGCACCATCACGTCACCGTTCAGCTCATTCTTGGGTAAGCAGACGAATGCGGGAAGGGCTTTGACGGGCTGATTCGATTGGGCTAATCCTTGGTTGATTTCATCAACCAGTTGATCGCGGAGTTCCTCAAGTTGCGCAAAGCTCAGAGAGAGGTTAGTGACAGAGTGCGGAGTATGCATGATAAGCCTATTTCAAGCCGGATGTTTGGTGTTATGAGATGTGGAATGTTATCATTGATGAAACTGATTACATTGTTATCGAATTATGCCACTTTTTTGATTCATGGCGTAAAAAACATGAGAGATCACAGCTTCGGGGGACGTTTTTTTGAGTGATGCACATGCATCAAATGAGCGCGAGCGTGTGTATGTTTGGAAATGAGCAGCAGGTGAATTCGGATGTGCTGTCGGCTTAGGCAGCGAATGCGAATTCACCCGCAGAATATGTGCCGTTGTTTTGCAGTGCGCGCTGGGTTTCACGTTTTTGCTGTGCGCGTTGCGCTTTATTGCTGCTGCGGTGACTGCCGGCATGACGTAGGTGTGCGGCTGCGACCAGTGGATTGCGTGGCCGTAGGCTGGTATTGGTTTTTTTCTTGGACATAAGTCTCTCCGTTGTATTGAATGAAAAACCATTAAAAAACGCGGTCATGCTCATATCATCCTTTGACCGCGTTTTAAATAACGAATGGTGTGATTCATGGTTGACACGAATCGCATAGCGTTATTAATGGTGGTGACCGTCACCACCGTGCGCGTGACCGTGTGCCAGTTCGCTCTCAGTCGCAGCGCGTACGCTTTCGATCTTCACCGCGAAGTGCAGGGTTTCGCCGGCCAATGGGTGGTTGGCATCCACTACGACGCCGTCGTCGGTGATTTCTTTAACCACGACAGACATTGGCCCTTGTGGAGACTCACCATGCAATTGCATACCAACGGCTAAGTCAGGAATTTGTGCAAATGCTTCGCGAGGCACTTTCTGCACGGCTTCTTCGACGTGCAAACCGTAGGCGTCTTCTGGCGCAATGGTGACGTTTAACTCTTCACCGGCGCTTTTGCCGAGCAAGGCTTGCTCTAAGCCCGGAATAATTTGGTGATGGCCGCTCAAGTAGGCCAATGGCTCACGACCTGCTGAGCTGTCGAGTACTTCGCCTGCGTCGTTGGTCAATGTATAGTGAATGTTTACAACTGAGTTGTCGGTAATTTGCATGGTGTCCTCGACATCATTGGTTAATAAGAGCGCACATTATATGTTAAAAATAAGCGCCTATTCGGTATATTGGTTGTGCCGTGTCCTATACTTTAGGCTAATTACTGATGCGGTTTTTGATTATTCTTTTTGAGTCAATATGAGCTGTTGTGTTAAATCATATAGATCTACCAATGCCGTTGTAGTTTTGGAAGGATATCGTTGATGCACATTATCAAAATGATGGATTGGACGATTAACTACACTGAGGTGCTCTGTAATACGCGGTGCATCATATGTGGCAGAGATGTATTGAAATTTCTCATCGGTGAGCTGAAAATGGTCATTGCGCAATTGCTCTGCAAGCGTGAGCCAATGCATACCTTCCATCGGGATTTTGTTTTTCTTTAACTGAAGAGCCAAGCCGCCCATAATAATTTTGCGAATCAGTTGGTCTTTTGTACGAATTGGGAAATGTCCTAAGGCAAGCGGTAATTCAATATGAGGCGCATACTGGTGCGGCGGCTGAAGACTTTTAATAAAATGATTGCCCGCTGTGAGCTGGTGTGTGCGCATCAGATCAAAAGGAATAATGATCCGCTCGCCCATTGGTCGCTTGGGTTCAAACTCACGCACCCATCCCATCTTTTGATAAAAAACATCGGTATTGGCTTTTGGTGTTGCTTCGCAAACGTGGTTTTCGCAATAAATTCGGCCACAATGTGCATCGGGGATGTTCTTTAATAATGAACGTAACTCGTCTGACGACTGCGATAAAATCAGCTCATCTGCATCCAAGGGAAAGAAAAAATCAATATCATCACGAACACACAGCTGCCGTAGTAATTGATTAAGGGCAAATTCTTGAGTGTGATCACGTTTGGGGTAATGGCTGAGAAATACGGGCAACCCCTCCTTTTGCAGACTTTGAATGATCTCTACGGTGTTATCTTTAGAGTCGTTGTCGATAATATGAAGTTCATCCAGTACATTTAAGTTGTATCTCACAAATATCTCAATAATGTCAGACTCATTGCGAACAATTGCAACGCCTACGAGCTTTTTTACGGGATAAGTTGTAAAAAATTAACGCGTTGTTTACAGTATTTTCGGAGAAAATACTGTA